>DATBNA010000413.1:0-10624 GCA_036554545.1 Hyphomonadaceae bacterium | reverse complement strand
CGCCGAGCGGCACGCCTCGAACACGGTCGGGAAGTGATCCGGGAAATGCGCGCCGATCGACCTGGTGCAGTCGAGAAAGGCGCCTCGTCCGGCTTCGCGTTCGGCATGGATGGCGCGGGCAACCTCGTCGCGCGGCGCGAGATCACCGAGCGGATGATAGTCCTTCATGAAGACGCGGCCCGAACGGTCAACCAGCTGTGCGCCCTCGCCGCGAAGCGCTTCGGTCGCCAGCGGCGCCGGATCGCGCCCGATGTCGATGGCCGTCGGGTGGAACTGCACGAACTCCGGATCCGCAATCACCGCGCCAGCAGTATAGGCCATCGCAATCGCATCGCCCTGCGAGGATTTGGGGTTGGTGGTGATGGCGTAGAGCCCGCCCGACCCGCCGGCGCAGAGAGCGGTTTCCGCCGCGCGGATCTGTACGAGATCGCCATCGCGCTGTTCGGCAAGGACGCCGGCAACCCGACCGTTCGAATCCTGCAGCAGCGCCAGCGCCTTCACGCCCTCGATGACTTCGATGTGCGAGGAAGCAGAAACCGCATAGCTCAGCGCTTCCATGATCGCCTTGCCGGCAAGGTCGCCGGAAACGCGCGCGACCCTTGCCCGCGAATGCGCGGCCTCAAGCGACAGGGCGAGGTCGCCGTCTGCCGTACGATCGAACGGCACACCCATCGCCAGCAGATCGCGAACACGATGCGGCCCGTCCTCCGCAATCAGTCGCGCGACCACCGGATCGACGATGCCGGCCCCGGCCGCAACCGTGTCGGCCGCATGCAGCGAGGGATTGTCTTCGGGCGAGAGCGCCGCTGCGAGACCACCTTGCGCCCACGCCGAGGCGGCAGCCTGGCCGAGCGGCGCCAGTGCGATCACCGTGCAGCGCCTTGGCGCAAGTTTCAGCGCGAGGAAGAGGCCGGCGAGTCCCCCGCCGACGATCAGGATGTCGCGGGCAGACGTCACGAAACCAATTCCTGCTGGCGCTGGAAAAGCACGCGCGCCGTGCTGAGCGACTCGAAGCGGCCGTCCATCTGGTCGCCGCGACGATTGATCGTCACCCGGAAGTTGTCGGCGGCATAGAGCTTGTCCATGCCCTCCATCAATTCACGCGGGTCGACACTGACGATCTTTTCGACCTTGCTGGTGATGATGACGGCGTCGCCGGTCTGCGTGGCGATGCACGACTGCTCGGTGTGAATCGCGCGCGGCAGCCGGCCACGGCAGATCTGGACAGCCTTGAACTTGCACACGTAGGCGTTCTTCGAAGTCTCGCGGATCTCCATGTCGCCGGAGATGTCGCAATCGCCGCGAAGCTGGCCGGTCTTGAAGCTCCAGCTTCCTGCCGCCGATGGCGCAGGTTTCAGTTGAGCGAACACGACTGGCGCTGCGAGTGGGCTCGCTGCAAGGCTTGCGATAGTCGCGATGGCGAGGCGCCGAATGAAACGATGCTTCATGCGCCCCCGCGTTACTGCCTCAGGAAACGAGTTCTATGTCGCGCCAGAACCGCGCCTTGAGCTGGCGCTGCTCGTCATAATGCTGACCGTTCATCTCGCTGAGATTCTTCTCGAGCGTGAGGATGAAATTGTCGGCGAGATAGTTGGTCGGATATTCAGCCGGGCGCACTTCGAGGATCCTGTCGACCTGCGTCTTGATCGCGACCTGCCGGCCGACCTTCTGCGCCGTGCAGGACTGCTGCACGCGGATGTAGAGGTTGAAGTTCAGCTTGCCGCAGATCTGCTCCGACTCGAATTTGCAGCTGTAGACGTTCTTCACCGGCGTTTCCGCAAAGCGGATGCGGCCGGAGATCTGGCAGTCGTTCTCGGCAAACTTCGAGGTGTCGAACAGCCAGTCGCCGATGAGTTCATCGGCGCCGGCCGGCATGGCGGCGGTCAGCGCCACCGTGCATCCGAAGATGGCGGCAAGACGCCTCAAATGAGCTCCACCGGAACGACGTTGCCGCCCTGCACCTTGAACTTCGGGAACTGTTTCGGCTTGGGCAGTGCGAGCATGGCGTCGATCGCCGCCTTGGCGCGGACCCGGATGTCCTCCGGCACTTCCACGATGTGCTTCATGTCCTTCAGCGCGTCGTAGATGTTCTCCAGCGAGATGCGCTTCATGTGCGGGCAGAGGTTGCATGGCTTTACGAACTCCACGCCGGGGTTTTCCGCGGCGACGTTGTCGCTCATCGAGCATTCGGTGAGCAGCACCACCTTTTTGGCGGTGGTCTGCTTAACGTAATGCGCAAGCGCTGAAGTTGAGCCCGCAAAATCGGCTTCTTCAAGGACATCTGGCGGACATTCCGGGTGCGCCAGCACAATGACGCCCGGGTGGGCGGCGCGAATTTGCCTTACATCCTCGCCCGAAAACTTCTCGTGGACCTCGCAGCGGCCCTTCCAGGCGATGATTTGAACATCTGTGTTGGCGGCAACGTTCTTCGCCAGGAACTCGTCAGGGATCAGGATGACCTTGTCGACGCCCCACTTTTTGGCGACATGTTCGACCACCTGAACCGCGTTGGACGATGTGCAGGTGATGTCGCATTCGGCTTTCACGTCAGCCGTCGTGTTGACATAGGTGACGATTGGCAGGCCGGGGTATTTCTGACGGATCAGCCGAACGTCGGCGCCCGTGACCGATGCCGCCAGCGAACAGCCGGCCCGCAGGTCCGGGATAAGTACCGTCTTGTCAGGGCTCAGGATTTTACTCGTTTCGGCCATGAAATGAACGCCCGCCTGGACAATGACTTTCGCGTCGGTCCGGGCCGCTTCACGGGCCAGCTGGAGAGAGTCGCCGCGGAAATCGCCAACCAGCGAAAAGACGTCCGGCGTCATGTAGTTGTGGGCGAGGATAACGGCGCCGCGCTGCTTCTTCAGCTGGTTGATGGCGTGCACCAACGGAGCGACGGCGGGCCATTCCATCGCCGTCAGGAACTCCCGGACGAGGGGATAGAGGTGATCCACTGCCGCCTTCACTTCATCATTGTAGGCCAATCCACGGGCCTCTGCGGCCGCGGGGCGGCGGCGGGCGGCGGGGATATCGCAGCCAGGACCGAACTCGATGATGCGGGCCATAAGAGCCTCCAGCCGAGCGGGGACGGAGATCGCCCCTTGTGCTCGTTTTGAGTATAAGGTGGCCCCGAAAAAATGGCTTTCAATGAAAGCCGTCTAAACAGCCGCCCTACTTAAACTCAACTTGAGCATAACTAGGGTCTCACAAAAGGCTTTTCCAGTCGAGAGGAAAGATTTGCCGAGGACCACGCCGCAGCTGACGCGGGCTTTTTCCGGGCGCTTAACCACACAAGTCCATGCTGCCAGCATGTTTAGGGCCAAGCCTTTTGTGGTGCGCCTTCTCTGTGGCGCAGCGACCGCGGTCCATGCGCCGGCGGCGGCGCAGCAGGCGAGAGACTGGTCGGGCTATGTCGACCTTCGCGGCGCGCTGGCCGACAGGCAGCCGAGCTGGCTGAACGGCGATTATGGAAAGGCGCGTTTTGGCGGCGACAGCGATCTCGAATTGCGCGGTCGCGTGGAGATCGCGGAGGCGGCAGCGATCTGGCATCCTCGCTTTTCCGAAAGCGTTGGCGCGATCCTTCACCTCGAATACCAGCATGGCGGCGACAACGCCGTCGACCTGATCGAGTCCTATCTATCGTTGCGAACGCCGCCTGGCTCGCCGCTGCGTCTCTCCGGCAAGGTCGGCATCTTCTATCCGCAGATCTCGCTGGAACACGACGAGTTCGCTTGGACAACCTATCACTCGATCACGCCGTCGGCGATCAACACCTGGATCGGGGAGGAGATAAAGGTAGGCGGCATTGAAGGAACCTTGCGCCAGGCGCTCGGCCCAGGCGACCTGTCCTTCACCGCTTCAGCGTTCGGTTTCAACGACACCGCAGGCACGTTGATCGCATTCCGCGGCTGGACGATGCACGACCTGGAGGCCACCGTCTTCGGAACCTTTCCGATCCCCGACAACGCACCCGGGCGCATGGCGATCTTCAGCCGGCAGGACAACTGGTCGAAGTCGTTTCTCGAAGTCGACGAGCGGATCGGGTTCTACGGCCAGCTTCGCTACGATACGAGCGACACATTCTCACTGAGCGTCTTTCACTACGACAACGCTGGCGACCGCCTTGCGGTGGATGGCAAACAATGGGGCTGGGAAACGCGCTTCACCGATGTCGGCGCGGGGGTCAGCCCCGCGCCGGGCGCACGGCTGCTGGCGCAATACCTGACTGGCGAGACCAAGTCCGGCTGGTACATGCCAGACGTCGTGATCGATGCGGAGTTTTCATCCTGGTATGTGCTCGGCGCGTTCGATTTTGGTTGGGGCGAGATCGCCGGCCGTTTCGACAGCTTTGATGTCGAGGACCAGTCCTTCGTCGCGATCGACAACCAGAATGAGACCGGTACGGCCGTCACGCTGGCGCTGGGGCGACGGCTGACGCCGAACCTGCTGGGCAGGCTCGAAGTCATGCAGATCGACAGCGATCGCCCGGCGCGCGCCGATGCGGGCTGGCCGGTCAATGACCGGCAGACCGTCTTCCAGACGTCGCTGAAGGTCGAGTTCTAGCGTTACTTCTTCAGCTTGATGGTTGCCCCCTTGGGCGCGACCGTGAACTGAAGGCCGGCGCGAGTCGTGTTGAATTCGATGACAACGCCCTTGTCATTCTTCATCGAACTGACGCTTGCGCCGCCCGCTACGGTCGCGCCGAGTTCGCCGGCTGCATACGTGCCCTCGATATCCTCCAGCCTCTTGAGGTTCTTCACTGTGCCCGACGCGCTGTACTTGCTGGCGCCGACATCGAGGGCGGACAGTCCATTGACCGAGATCGGATACTTCTTGCCGTCATAGGTCAGCGTGCCGCCGCCCCAGCTGAACCCCACGCCCACTGCAACCGCGCCGCCATGGAACTCAATGGTCGCCGTGGTAGGCGGCGACTGCGCGCGCGCCCATCCGGCAGCGACGACGGCAATGGAGGTCGCTGCGACAAGGCCGAGCAGGATGCGGCGGCGCATAGGCGATATCCCTTGGGTGGCGGCAAGGGCTTTGGGCATGGCGGACTCCTGATTTGAGGCGGTCACGCTGCTTGGCGGCGCCGCATCACGCCATGCGGACAAGTCCTGATTTCGGATCAGGTAATTACCGAGTGGGCTTCAGTCAGGAAGTCCGGAGCAAAGGTGTCGAAACGCCCATGGGTTCGCTCTCCCGCAGGGCCTCGCGGCGGAAGCGGAAGAGCTCGGCGGGCCGGCCGCCGGTCGCCTGGGTGAAGGCGCCGAGGCCTTCCACCAGCCCGGACTTGTCCAGAGAGCGGCGGAAGTTCTGTTTGTGCAGCGAGAGCCCAAGGATGGCTTCGACCACCTTCTGCAACTCGAGCAGAGTGAATCGGTCGGGCATCAGTTCGAACACCACTGGCCGGTATTTGATCTTGCCGCGCAGCCGGCCGATGGCGGTGGCGAGGATACGCCGGTGATCAGAGATCATGGGTTCACCGAGGATATTGCCGCCAAGTTTTGGCGGTTTCTGGTTGCGGTCGCGCGCGGCTTCGAGGGCGAGGCCAGCTTCGTAAAGGAGTTCGTAACGCTCCAGCGTCCGCTCCTCGATCCATGGCCGGCCTTCAAGGCCGAAGGCGACCTGCGCGCGGCCGAGACGCGCAGCATCCTTTCCGGTATCCGCCCAGGCAGCGAGGGCCGGGGCCATTGAATTGTCGATGAAGTCGGGTCGGCCGCCGCGATGATCTTCCCAAGGGAAGTGTCGATACCAGTCGCGCCAGACAGCATTGAAGGCCGAAATGTCGGTGCGCTCCGGCGTAAGACCGAGATAGCCGACAGAGATCAGCCGCGCGCCGGATGGCGCATCGCCAAGATCCGCTCGAGGTAGTTCCCGGCCGCGGTCGCCGAAGGTGTAGAGCTGTTCGACATAGCCTGGCTCGAAACCGGTTTGCGCCCGCACCCAGTCGCGCAGTCCGAGTTCGAAGGTGCGGTGACCCTGAGGGTCGAAGCGGCCATGGGGTAGGCCGGTCGCATCGCCGTCCCTTGTCACCAGCGCATAGGGCGCCTTTGCATCGGCGGCGACGATGACGGCGCTGAGGCCAACGGCGATCGGCGTCGTCATTTGAAGACAGACGGAATGAAGAAAGGGATCGCCTCTTCGGCAATTGCGCCTCGCCCGATGGCCGCCACTGCTTTCGACATGCGCCCACCCCGGCCAAGCACAGCGTCCGCATGCGCCACAAGGCGGGGATTAGGGAAGGCGGTGGGAGAGGACTCGCGCAGGGCCTGCGCGATCTCGTTCTCGTCGGTCTTCGGGTTATGCACGCAGGCGGTGATGAAGGCGCTGGCGGTCGAGCGTGAAATGCCCGCCCAGCAGTGGATCAGCATCGGCTGCGCCCGGTCCCAGCTCTCGACAAAGCGGATCAGCCTTTCGGCGTCGGATGCGCCTGGAGCGCGCCAGTCGCCGATATCCTCGGCAATGTCGTGGATCGGCACGGTGAGATGGCAGCCAGCGCCGACACAGCTGAAGGTCGGGAATGTGTCGTAGGGCGAAAGCAGGCTGACGACCCGCGAAACCCGGTGTTTTTCGGCCAGCCGTGGCGCTTCGGCCAGGGAAGAAATCCAGATCGCCATCCGGCCTAGCCCCTCCCGCTCTTGCCGTCGATCTCGGCCATCAGCCTATCGAAACGCGTCAGAAACAAGGCTTGGGCTTCGTTGGGCGACAGCGGCGTCATGTCTGGCGCAATGCCGGGCGGAGGAGCGCCAAAGAACGTCAACGCTTCGTCAATATCGAAGCCCGCAAGGCGCGTCGCCTCGTAGAAGGCGGCGGCCCGGTCGGCCTGCTTCACCTGCAACTTGAAGTCGTCTGTCATGCGCGGGGTGAGGCCGAAGCGAAGGCGTATGGCGGCGTCGAGCCTCCCCTCGAACTGGCGGTAGTCGACGCCGAGCGCCGTCTTGAACGGCGAAATCATGTCGCCGATCACGTATTCCGCTGCGTCGTGGAGCAGGGCGCCGAGACGGCCACGTGCATCCGTCTCTGGCCAGAACTCGCCGACGAAGTCCTCGACCAGCACGCAATGCTGCGCCACGGAAAATGCATGGTCGCCACGCGTCTGTCCGTTCCAGCGCGCCACGCGTGCGAGGCCGTGGGCGATATCCTCGATCTCGATATCGAGCGGCGATGGATCGAGCAGGTCCAGCCGGCGCCCAGACAGCATGCGCTGCCACGCCCGTGGAGAGCCGGGAGGGTGTTTCGGGGGACCGCCTTTCGCCATGCTGAGCACCTGCCACCGAAAGATATTGGGCCGCAAGCGGAACAACGTGAATCCGCATCGCGATGATTGCTCGCAGAACGCGAAATGTGCATTGCGCGCAGTCAGGCCGAAGCGCCAACCAGCGAGAACCTTCGACAAAGTGCAGCTGAAATTCCGCGAGGAATTACTTCTGGGAAAGCTTTGGAGAAGGCTTTCTTAAAACCGCCGTCGTATGGTGGTCACAAGTCGCGGGAGACAGCGAAATATGTGGGACGTGGTGATGGTCGCAGCGCAAACCCCGGCGCTGCAGTGGACAGTTGTCGGAGGCGCCGTGTTGGCGTTTGTCTGCAAGGTTCTGACCTCGAACAACGGTTCCCTCATGGGCGATGTCTACAGGGATGATCTGGACACCTGATCGCGTTGGGCGGGAATGCATGGCATTTCCGCCCGCGATCGCTTTTTGGTCCAGCAAAAGACGCCAGCAAAGGCGCGGGTGATGAGGAGGGCGGCCCCAAGGCCGCCCTTCCGATTCTGGCGCTGACGGTCCATACAGCGGCCCATGGTTCAGACATTCGATCTGGTTATCCGCGGCGGCACGGTGGCGACCCCCGGCGGGCTCGGGACAGCTGACGTAGCCGTCAGTCAGGGGCGCATAGCCGCCATAGGCTCGTTCGCGGCCAGCCAGGCAGGCGAGGTTTTCGACGCGACCGGACTGCACGTTCTTCCCGGCGTGATCGACAGCCAGGTGCACTTTCGCGAGCCGGGACTGGAATGGAAGGAGGACCTCGAAAGCGGATCACGCTCTGCGGCGCTGGGCGGCGTCACGGCCGTGTTCGAGATGCCGAATACCGATCCTTCGACGACCACGCCCGAGATGCTGGCCGACAAGCTCAACCGCGCCAAAGGCCGGATGCATACCGACCACGCCTTCTATGCTGGCGCGACGCACGACAACACCGACCTATTGCCCCTGATGGAGCGGATGGCGGGCTGCTGTGGCGTGAAGGTCTTCATGGGCGCATCGACCGGCCAGCTTCTGGTCGAGGACGATGAAGGCGTCGAACGCGTGCTCAACGCGATTTCGCGCCGTGCCGCCTTCCATTCCGAGGACGAGTACCGGCTGGCCGAGCGCCGCAAGCTGGCGCGGCAGGGCGACTGGACCTCGCATCCGGAAGTCCGCGATGTCGAGGCGGCCGTTTCATCGACCAAACGCCTGCTGCGCCTGGCCCGCAAGACGGGCAAACGCATCCACGTGCTGCATGTGACGACTGGCGAAGAGATGCAGCTCCTCTCCGAAGCGAAGGACATCGCCACCTGCGAGATCACGCCCCAGCACCTGACGCTGGCGGGGCCGGAGGATTACGAGCGCCTGAGGGGTTACGCGCAGATGAATCCGCCGGTGCGCGACGCCGCCCAGCGCGAGGCCCTGTGGAAGGCGGTAAACCAGGGCATTCCGGACGTCATCGGCTCCGACCATGCCCCGCACACAAAAGAGGAAAAGGCGCGGCCCTATCCCGCTTCGCCATCAGGGATGCCAGGCGTGCAGACCATCGTGCCGCTGATGCTGACGCACGTGGCCGACGGCAAGATGACCCTTGAGCGCTTTATCGAGCTGACCAGCGCCGGACCGCAACGTGTCTTCGGCATCGCGGGTAAGGGCCGGATCGCCAAGGGTTATGACGCCGATTTCACCATCGTTGACCTCAAGGCGCGCCGGACCATCACGCATGAATGGTCCGCTTCCCGCTGCGGCTGGACGCCGTTCGACGGAGTGGGGGCCAAGGCCTGGCCGATCGCCACTTTCGTTCGCGGCGCGCTGGTGATGTGGGACGGCGCGCTGGTGTCGCCCGGACGCGGCGAACCGGTCCGATTCATCGAGACCTTGTCGGCGGGCTGATGGTCGAACACCGGAAGGGGCTGAACCGAACGCTTTTCTGGCTATACTCCGGCCAGGGCAAATGGCCGTCGATCTTCCGCTGGGCGATGCTGGTCTTCGACCTCATCACCATCGCTCTCTTTCTCGTGCATCCGCTGGTGTCGTGGCATGACGGCACGACGGAATCGACCGGTCTGTGGCTCTACGTCGATATCTTCATCGCCACGGTCATCATCCTCGACGTGGTCGCCCGGTTCTACGTCGAGCGCTACAAATGGCGGTTCTTCCTGCGCGCGACAAACGTGGCTGATGTGCTCGTCGCTGCAACGATCGTTGTGCCGTTCATCGCCCAGAACCTGATCTTCCTGCGCGTGCTGCGTGTCCTGCGACTGGTAAGGGCCTACGAGTATCTCGACCAGAAGCACGCCTTCTCGAAATGGCTGCATCTCAATTCCCTCGTCGTCTCCAAGGTTGTGAATCTGGTAGTCTTCGTCTTCATCATGACGGCCGTGGTGTATGTGAACGAGGTGCGTCAGGACGACACCAGGATCGCGAGCTATCTCGATGCGCTCTATTTCACGATCACGTCTCTGACCACGACGGGTTATGGCGACATCGTCCTGAGCGGCGCCGCAGGCCGATGGATTTCCATCATCGCCATGGTCCTCGGCGTAAGCCTGTTCCTGCAGCTCATCCGCGCCATCGCCATCGGCGACAAGGTTCGCGAGCCATGCCCGTCGTGCCATCTCACGCTGCACGACCGTGACGCAGCCCACTGCAAACGCTGTGGCGCCGACCTGTTTGTCGGGAAGAAGGAAGCGGTCGGCTAGAGCCGCTGCTTAAACCACTCCGCCGCCAGTCTCGCCGCCTCGGCGGTCTGTGCGGGCGTCAGCTTGTGCTGCGCGCCCGGGATCGACTTCACGTCACTGGGGCCCTTCAGTTCGCGCGCGGCGGCGCGGGCATGGACCATATTGTCGATCTCATCATCGGTCTCGGCGATGATGAAGCGCACAGCGGCGGTTTGCGGAACTGCATCGAGACGCCAGAACGGCTTGTATTCGCGAAGCGCCAGCCGCTCTTCCTGCTTGTTGCGCGCACGGGCCGCTGCTTCCGTCCTTGGCGGAGCGCCCTCGCGAGCCAGCTTGATGAGTTCGGCTTGCGTCGCCGCATCCGGCATGAAGGATTTTTCTTCTTCGCCATGGCCATAGATCAGTGGCGTCACTGCGACGCCGGCCTTGGCGCGTGTATCCATGCTCATCACGGAGATCACGTGGCCGCCGCCGACGTCGATGCCAAGTATGCCGATCTTTGACCGGTCGACGCCCGATAGAGACTGCAGGAAGGTGATGGCGTTGCGCAGGTCCTGGACCTGATGGTCGGGATCGAGCCGGCCACGGCGGAAGACCAGAGCCGGCGTCTGCTCGGAGAAGCGCATCTTGTCATAAACCGCGAGCGGCTCGCCGAGATAGAGATGAGCGCCGGATCGGCCCCAGCCGCGATAGTCGATTGTG
>DATBNA010000394.1:0-3082 GCA_036554545.1 Hyphomonadaceae bacterium | reverse complement strand
CGTGTGGGTGGAATGGAAAGGTCCGTTCGGCCTTGCTGTTAAGCGGCGGGTGCTGGAGGCCAACCGCCCTATCGATATCACTCCTGACATCCGTTCGGTGAAGAAGGAAGCGCTGCGCATCTTCGCGCGCGACACGTCGATCGGACAGAAGATCCACATCGAGAAAGGCGGCGGATCGGAGTTCGAGGCGCTGCGCGACTTCACGGCCGGCATGGACCGCCGCACCATCGACTGGAAGCAGTCGGCGCGGCACACGCGCCTGCTGGCCAAGGAGTTTCGTACCGAGCAGGACCAGACGGTTATCTTCGCCATCGATACAGGACGCCTGATGTGCGAACCGCTGGGTAATGCGCCGAAGATCGATCATGCGATCAACGCGGCGCTGCTGCTCGGCTATGTCAGCCTGAAGATGGGCGACCGTGTCGGCCTGTTCGGGTTCGACGCCAAGCCGAACGTGTCGACCGGGGCGGTGTCGGGCGTGAAGTCATTCAACCTGCTCCAGCACCTTGCGGCGCGGCTGGACTATTCGACCGAGGAGACAAATTTCACGCTCGGCCTTTCGCAGCTGGCCGCGGAAATCCAGCGGCGCTCGCTGATCGTCATCTTCACCGACTTCGCCGACCCGACGAGCGCGGAGCTGATGATCGAGAATCTGGGCCGCCTGATGAAACGGCATCTCGTGCTGTTCGTGGCGATGCGCGATGCGGAACTCGAGTCGATCATGCTGGCGGAGCCAAGGCAGGTGAGCGATGTGACGCGCTCGGTGATAGCGCACACGCTGATCACGGAAAAAGAGCTGGTGCTGAACCGGCTGTCGCGTCTCGGCGCGGAGATCATCAACGCGCCCGCGGGGCGCGTGGGACCTGAGCTTCTGAACCGCTATCTCGAACTCAAGCGCCGGAGCCGCATATGACGCAAGCGATTGTCCTGCGCAGCGGCAGGTTCCGGATGGAACGTGAGGCCGACTGGAAGCGGCTCGAAGGGCTGCTCAACCGTGTGGAGCGCGGCGGCCCCCGGGCGCTGAACGACGACGAACTGATAGAGATGCCGAAGCTCTACCGCGCGGCCCTGTCATCGCTCTCGGTCGCGCGGGCGATTTCGCTCGACCAGGCGCTGGTTGGATATCTCGAGAGCCTGTGCGCCCGGGCTTACTTCTTCGTCTATGGCGCGCGCAGCCGGCTCGGCCAGCGCGTCGCACATTTCTTCCGGCTGGACTGGCCCATGGCGGCGCGGCGGCTGCTGCCGGATCTGCTCGTGTCGGCAGCCGCGATGATCCTGGCGGCAGTGGCGGCGTATGTGCTGGTCGTCAATGACCCGGACTGGTTCGTTTCCTTCGTGCCGGAGGATCTGGCAGGCGGGCGGACGCCGGCCGCCTCGCGCGACTATCTACAGTCGACGCTGTTCGACGATGGTGGAGGCGAAGGACTTTCGGTCTTCGCCACTTACCTGTTCACTCACAATGCCGGCGTCTCGCTGCTCGCCTTCGCCGTTGGCTTTGCTTTCGGCCTGCCGAGCCTGGTGCTGATGGCCTACAATGGCTGCATCATGGGCGCGTTCCTTGCTCTGTTCGCCATGCACGGGCTGAGCGTTGATTTCACAGGCTGGCTGCTGATCCATGGCGTAACCGAACTGCTGGCCGTGGCGCTGGCGGGCGCGGCAGGATTGCACATCGGTCGAGCCGTCGCGTTTCCGGGACGACGCACGCGGCTCGATGCCGCGGCCGAAGCGGGACGCCAGGCCGCGCGCGTGATGGTCGGCGTTATCCTGATGCTGTTCATCGCCGGCGTTCTCGAAGGCGTCGGACGCCAGACAATCAACTCGACAGAGATCCGATATTCGATCGCGGCCGGCACCGGCCTCCTCTGGCTTGTCTATCTGTTCTGGCCGCGGCGCGGGAGGGCGGTCGCCAATGGCTAGATCCGCCGCCAAAGCCGTGCGGGATATGCCGCTGGACGATCAGCGGCGCTTCGGACGCTCGCTGGTGACGCCGGAAGGCGTCGACCTTGGCGTGCGAATCGCAACTGCAGGGGAGCGGGCGGGGGCGTTCATCATCGATGCGCTGATCATGCTCGCAACCATGATCGTCTTCACGATCATCGTCTTCTACTCGCTGCGCTCGGTGGATTTCGAGGACGGCATGGCGGCCGGAGATGTTGTCCTGATCGTGTGGTTCATCGGGTTCTTTCTGCTCAGAAACTTCTATTTTTTCCTGTTCGAGTCGGGAGCGCGGGCCGCGACACCCGGGAAGAGGCTGCTGAAGATCAGGGTGGCGAGCCGGGGCGGCGGTCTGCTGCGGGCGGATGCCATTTTCGCTCGCAACGCAATGCGGGAGGTGGAGGTGTTCCTGCCGCTGTCCTTCATGGCGTCGAGCGCAAGTTCGGTGGATGGGATGATCGCGCTGGCCGGGTTTGTATGGACGACGGTGTTCGTTTTTTTCCCGCTGTTCAATCGCGACCGGCTGCGCGCCGGCGACATCATCGCGGGGACATGGGTGGTGCAGGCGCCGCGCAAGGCATTGTTGTCGGACCTCGCGACCCGCATTCCGGGAACCGTGGATCCGGCCTCGAAATTCACGGCGGAGCAGCTTGACGCCTACGGCATCAAGGAACTGCACGTCCTGGAGGAAGTGCTGCGCAAGAACCGGCCGGATGCGATCTCACTGGTCGCTGACCGCATCCGGCGGAAGATCGGCTGGGTCGGGGCGCCGGAAGATTCGGACGGCGCCTTCCTGCGGGACTACTATGCCGCCCTGCGCAAGCATCTCGAATCGCGGCTGCTGATGGGCCAGCGCCGCGCCGACAAGCATCACGCAAGGGGCTAGCTAGTCGAACACCTTCGCGAGCTCGTCCGAGGTGACGCCTTCCTTTACCGTGCGCAGCTCGTAATAGAGCGCAGCCTGTCCTGCGCCGAGGATCATGGCGTTGATCGCACCGTAGACGATCTGGAATGCATATTCGATCCACACCATCGGCGAGCCGAGGTCCATCGGGTTCTGGAACGGGTCGCTGGTGATCGAGAACCCCTGCACCGCCGTTGCGATGTAACTCACACCAGCAGAAATCAGCGAGCTGATCACGACATA
>DATBNA010000387.1:0-5824 GCA_036554545.1 Hyphomonadaceae bacterium | reverse complement strand
TTCATCACGGTCGTGATGACGGACGGGACCAAGTACCAGACGCGCTCGACGATGGGCAAAGCCGGCGACACGCTGTCGCTCGACATCGACCCGAAATCGCACCCCGCCTGGACCGGCGGCGCCCAGCAGATGCTGGATCGCGGCGGCCGCCTGTCGCGCTTCAAGGACAAGTTCAAGGGCTTCATGAAGGGGTGAGATGCGGTCCGCGCAGCGGACGAATTGATCCGGGGGATCAATTCGAGCATCGAACGCCCTGAGCGCCAGAGAGCTCCAGCCACGAAACACAAAGGCCCGCTCGCCGAGCGGGCCTTTTGTTTTGTCTCCTGCTGCGAGCTACTTCCGCCAGACCGCCAGCGGATCGAAGGCGCCGCCTTCGGCGGCCTGACGCAGGCGATCGATCTGCTTCATCACATGGTTGTCCGGCGGCTGGGGGCTGGCCGAATAGAGCTGGGAGTCGAATCGCCACACGCGCTCATAGAGCGCACGGCTGCGATCGACCAGCGACATCAGCGGCGTCGGCATTACCGCGCGGTCGCACGGATGCGGCTCGCCCGGCTTCGAGATGCGGTATTTCTCGTCGCCCGCTTCCTCGACGCCCATGTCCTTTTCCCGGACCGCGCGCTGCACGACCAGCCAGCTCGCCGCCTGCATCAGGCGGGTGGTCACTTCCATGCTCTCGGCGGCGTAAACCAGTGCGAGCTCGCGGTTCAGCTTGCGAGAGTCCGTGCGGCCGGGACCATCGAGATAGGTCGCCGCTTCCTCGACCAGCGCCATGCCTTCCTTGAACAGGCGGTCGAACATCTCCGACCCGGCGAATTCGACCACACGGCGCTTCCACTCCTCGCGCAGCGGGTCCGCAGGGTGAATGGCGTCACGCATAAAGTCCCTCGAACTACCCCCAACCGGCGAAACAGTCTCGTCGCGAGACCTTGCGCAGCCCTTACCGGGGAAATCTCCTGATCCGTATCAGTATCACGCAAGACGCTTGCCGGAAGCGGGAAGTGCGACCACCGGCCTCCGTGCCAGCGGCCAGGCGTTCACGACTTGAAGAACGCCGCGTCCGCCGCCTTACGTGTCGCTTCCTTCCTGGCGATCATGGCCTCACAGGCCGTGATCTCCGTTTTGAGCGCCTCGATGCGTTCCTTCAGCTCCTGGATCGACATGTCGTCCAGAAGCCGTTTCGTTACCCTTACCGGCTCTTCATCGAACATCATTGGGCGCACTCCTCGACTCTCGGCCTACCCAAACCCTGCTTGACCGCGAGAGCCTCCCGCGCCCAAGACAGTCTGCGACCTGTCCACCCCAATTAAAACCCGGAAGACGTAAATGTCCAAGATGATGAAGGCGGTGAAGTCCGTCGTCGGGCAGCCCCTCGTCCTGCATGAGATCGAACGGCCGGCGCCGGGGCCTCAGCAGATCCTTATCAGGGTCGCGGCTGCCGGCGTGAACCGGCCCGACCTGATCCAGCGCGCCGGTCGCTATCCCCCGCCTCCTGGCGCGCCGGAAACCATGGGCCTTGAAGTCTCCGGCACGGTCGAAGCCGTCGGCGGCGAAGTGACGAAATGGAAACCGGGCGACAGCGTCTGCGCTCTCCTGCCCGGCGGCGGTTATGCTGAATACGCGCTGGCCCACGAAGGCTCCGCCATGCCGATCCCCGAACCGCTGTCTTTCGTCGAAGCGGCAGGCCTTCCGGAAACCGTGCTTACGGTCTGGAACAATGTCTTCGAGATGGGCCGCCTCAAATCAGGCGAGACGCTGCTCATTCATGGCGGCGCCAGCGGCATCGGCACCACGGCGATCCAGATGGCTGCAGCCTGGGGCGCCAAGGTCTATGCGACAGCAGGCGCGGACCCGAAATGCCGGCTTTGCGAGGATCTCGGCGCCTTGCGCGGCATCAACTACCGCACCGAAGACTTCGAAGCCGTGATGAAGAGCGAGGGCGGCGTCGACGTGATCCTCGACATGGTCGGCGCCCCCTACTTCGACAAGAACCTCACCATCCTCAAGGACCTCGGCCGCCTGTGCTACATCGCCTTCCTGCACGGCTCGAAGGTCGAGGGCGATCTTTCACGCCTGATGATGAAGCGCCTCACCATCACCGGCTCGACGCTCCGCATCCGCACCGACGCCTACAAGGCGAAGCTTGCCGATGGCGTCGTCACCCATGTCTGGCCGATGATCGCCCAGGGCCGGTTCAAGCCCCTCATCGACCATGTCTTTACCCTGGCGGAAGCCGACGCCGCCCACGCCCGGATGGAGAGCGGCGAGCATGCCGGAAAAATAATTATGCAGGTCGGCGCATAAACCCCTGATTCTGGGCGCCACCGGCAAGGGAGTCCGGCGTCATCCGAGGTTCACAACCCGGAAAAACCGAACTATATCAGGCCCCGCTCAGGACTATCCAATCCGTACCAGTTTCGGAAAGCCCGGCCCTAAGCGCCGGGTTTTTCGTTTTCAGGACTTCAGAGGCGCCCAATGGCCAGAATCCTCATGCCGAAAGCGACAGCCGTCTGGCTGATCGACAACACCACGCTCACCTTCGAGCAGATCGCGGATTTCTGCGAACTCCATCCCCTCGAAGTAAAAGGCATCGCCGACGGCGAAGTCGCCGAGAACATGCGCGGCGCCGACCCGGTGGCTTCGGGCGAACTGACGCGCGAGGAGATCGAGAAGGGCGAGCTGGACAAGGCCTACCGGCTCAAGCCGCCTGCCCCCAAGCATGCCGAAATACCCCAGCCGAAGAAGAAAGGCGCCCGTTTCACCCCGGTCTCGCGCCGCAAGGACCGTCCGGACGCCATCGCCTGGTTCCTGCGCCACCATCCCGAAGTGACCGACGCCCAGATTTCACGCCTCATCGGCACGACCAAGTCGACCATCGAGTCCGTGCGCTCGCGCCAGCACTGGAACGCGCAGAACCTGAAACCTGTCGACCCGGTGACGCTGGGCCTCTGCTCGCAGATCGAGCTCGACTCGGTCGTTTCGAAGGCCGCCGCCAAGAAGGCCCAGGCCCGCGAGGAAAAGGAAGCCAAACTCTCCGGCCCGACGCTGCGCAAGGTTGTCACCCCGCCGCCTGCCGCGCCTCAACCTGAAACGGCCGAGGCCGGCGAGGATGCCCCGCGCCGCGAAGTCACGGCCGCCGAAGTCTTCGCCAATTTCGGCAAGTCGAAGCCAGAATAGCTATTCCTCCGGATACGCCGGCCCGTCATCGCCGGCGCGGATGGCCCGCGGCTCCTGCGGCGGCAGCCTTCGCGCCGGTTGCACAATGCCGCCGAAGCGCTCCTCCATCGCATCGAGCCGGTCATAGGACCGGTTCAGCACGGTCAGGATATCGGCCAGCATCTTGAGTCCGAGCCAGGCCGCGAACGGCAGCGCGAGGCCTGCCGCGGCCTGCACGATCGCGACGATGTAGAGGCCCTGCACCGCGCTCACCACGCCTGCCCCCACCATCCCCAGCGCCAGCACCCCAAGGAATCCCCCCACCAGCGCCAGCGCCGAACGCAGCAGGCTGGGCGACAGCGGTTGCTCGTGGTCCCACAGGCCTCTCATCGATTGGTCCCGCTCAACGTCCCTTGATCAGCGCACTGCGCGCACCGCGCAGACTTCGCGCGGCGCGGACCCAAGATCAATGGCGTTGCAGGGCTTCATCCGGCGGCGCAGGGACGCCGGGGCAGAATGAAACGCTAAAGGACGGCGCGATTGCTCGCGGCTAGTGCGGCTCCGTTTGCAGGAGCGCGATCTCGTCCTTTATTCGAAGTTTCTTCCTCTTGAGTTCATGGATCCTGACGTCGTCGCCGGCGGGGTGTTTCATTTCCGCTGCGATTGCCGCTTCGAGACGTTTGTGACGTTCACTCAACTCCCGAATGCGTGCTTCCATGCTCATCAAGGGTCTCTCCTGTTCTGGGGCCTGCGAGCCCGACCGGAGAATTCCAGCCTTCCCGCAGCCCGCCCCGACCACGAACGGACCTGGCGGCGTCCGCTGCGGTCTTCCGGGGCTCTGAAACCGGGAGGCCGTGCGGCTCGCTGACAGCCGCAATAGCAAGTGAAACACGAACAAAGCGGCGCGTCACGACTTGAAACCCGGGGAAAGCCCTCCTCTTCTGAAAAAAATGCAAGGTTTCCGAAAGCCAGGCGCCCGCCGCCCATGCGGAAGGCATTCTGGGCCTTGGGTCCGCCTTTCCGGCAGGCCGCTAATTTGGTATGTCATTCCCGCGGCAGGAGGCCGAACCGGCCCCGTCGGTTGTCGGCGTCTTGCTACGACAATGCATTGAATCGCGGGCTGGAAATCCGGTCTCGATCGGCATGGGTCATGACGGTTTCACACAGGGCCGTCGGGACTGTCGGAGCTGGAGGGTTAGGGCTTGAGTGAGAACACATTCGATCCCGGTGACGTCGACAAGATGATGCAGCGCCTCGAGGCGCTGCGTACACGCCATCGCGAACTCGATGATCTGATCGCACAACTTGAAGCCGACGGCGGCCACGACATCCGCATCATGGGCCTCAAACGCGACAAGCTCCGCACCAAGGACCACATCACCTGGCTGTCCTCGAAGCTCACGCCGGACATCATCGCCTAGCGAAAGATCGTCCGTAGACGCAGCATTCCCTGGCGCCCCGCGAACAGCAGTATTGCGTGCATCCGGTTCGATGCCGGCACGAACGCTGGCGATACTCACAGGCTGCCGCCGCGTATTTCTCCTCCAGCGCGAACTAGCCCCGTCATCTCCGTGTCATGCGTGCATCGGTTCTGGACAATCCGGCGCCACGGCGCGGATTTGATCCTCACCGACCAAGACTAAATCCCGCGCGCGCGGCAGGTGTAGCGCTCAGCATTTCAATCAAGGAGCCGCCGCCGATGTCCCGTCGCAAACTGGCCTCGACCAAACGCCTTGCCGGCCTGATGGCCGCTGTCTCCGCCGCAGCCCTGTTGGCCCTGCCTGCCAGCGCGCAGACGCCTCCGGCCGACACGCCCGAAGGCGCTCTGGAGATCGTCATCATCACCGCCAACCAGCGTGAAGAAAACCTGCAGGATGTCGCCATCTCCGCGACTGCACTGCCGACCGACCAGCTCGAGACGATCTTCTCCGGCGGCGAGGATGTCCTCGCCCTCGCCACGCGCGTGCCGGGCCTCTACGCCGAAAGCTCCAACGGACGTGTGGCGCCGCGCTTCTACATCCGCGGCCTCGGCAACACCGACTTCGACCTCGCTGCCTCGCAGCCTGTCTCGATCATCATGGACGATGTCGTCATGGAGAACGTCGTTCTCAAGTCGACGCCGGTCTTCGACCTCGATCGCGTCGAAGTCTATCGCGGCCCGCAGGGCACGCTGTTCGGCCGCAACACCACCGCCGGCATCGTCCGCTTCACCTCGATGAAGCCGACCGAAGCGTTCGACGCTCGCGCCCAGGCCTCCTACGGCAGCTATGGAACCTTCACCTTCGACGGCGCTGTCGGCGGCGCGATCGCCCCCGGCGTGCAGGCCCGCGCCTCCCTGCTCTACTCTCACCGCGACGACTGGATCGACAACACCTTCACGCCCGGCGAAGACGAGCTCGGCGGCTACGACGAGATCGCCGGCCGCCTGCAGCTGGCTTTCCAGCCGAGCGATCAGCTTGACATCCTGCTCAACCTGCACGGCCGCGACCTCGACGGCACCTCCGCCATCTTCCGCGCCAACGTGCTCGGGCCGGGCAACAACAACCTCAACGCCAACTACGACCGCGAGCGTGTCGCCTTCAACCAGGGCGGCGGCAACCCGCAGGCCTACACGGGCTGGGGCGGCTCGGCGAACATCGACTACGACTTCGGCGACATGGTCCTGACC
>DATBNA010000349.1:0-4747 GCA_036554545.1 Hyphomonadaceae bacterium | reverse complement strand
CCTCGCTCACCATCTGGATGGCGTTCTTCGTGCCGGGTTCAATGATGATGCCGCCCGGCGCTGACAGCCGTTTGTAGGGACCGGGCTGCTTCAGCCGCTCGAGCGACCATTCGACGAAGTGGTCCACATAGCGATGGTAGTTGGTGAACAGGATGTAGCGCTGGACGTGTTCGAACGGCGTGCCGGTATAGTGCTTCAGCCGCTGCAGCGAGAAATCGATACGCGCCGCATCGAACAGCGCCAGGGGACGCATGCCGTCCGTGTTGAACATCTCGCCGTCCTGGATTTCGGCGTCGATCACTTCATCGCCGATCAGCTCCAGCCGCGGCGTCGGGAACCAGCGCGAGAATTCCGCCGGCGGCCGCGCATCCGCATCGATGTGACTCGCATGCTCGAGCACATAGGGATACGGAATCTCTGAACCAGAAACGCGAACCTCGAGGCGCACTTCATAGTCTTCGAAGATGTGGTTGAGCTGGTCGAGGAAGTAGGAGCGGAAGAAAGCCGGCTGCGTAATCGTCGCCGTGTAGAGGCCGCGCTCCGAGAGTTTGGCAAAGGCGCGAGAGAGCGGCGGAGGCGGCCCAGCTGGATCGTACAGCAGGCGGAGCTCCGGGTAGCAGAAATCGCCGTTCGTCCGCGATTCAGGATTCGGCGTCTGGCCGGTGGCGACGAAAGCCTCGAGCGCTGCCCGTAGTCTCGCTACCGCGGCTTCGTAGAGCTCGCTTGCCTTGTCGATCGCCTGCTCAGGCGTTAGGCCCTTCCCCGTCATTGTAGGATGATGGGGATCGGAAGCCGTCCCGTCAATTCGGCGTGGCGAAGCGTCCCAAGCAGCCTGAAGAGAACGGACGGCGTCAGGAAAACCGCTCGAGAATCTTGTCGACCATCCTCATCGCCACCTGCGGCCGGCGGGCGATCAGAAGGCCGAGGCCGGAAGCAAGCACGATGGCTGCGACCGGCCGTTCTGCAATGATCCGCTTGGCGGCTTCCATTGGCAGATCGACCAGGGCGAGCGCGGCGTCGGAGGCCTGGTCGTGATCCGGATCGTCTGATTTGACCCGGTCAGGCTGCACGCCTACCCACATCGCAATGGCGGCGACGGCGAAGAAGGTGATTGCCGTCAGCGCCAGCGCAGCTGGCCAGGGAAGCCAGAGGGCAAGCGTCGCCGCCAGCGAAGCGGCAAGCGCAAGGACGCCGGCGAGAGCGAGCAGGCTCGCCGCCCCTGCAGCGATCGCCACCCCCTTTGCCCGATCCATTATCTTCAAGAACACGGCGGGCCCCCGATGGCCTCTTCAGTGCGCCTTACCGGCGGCTGGTGATGGCTGCGAGAATGAAGCCCGCTGCGAGCGCGATGCCGACTGCAGCGAACGGATGTTCGCGAACCTTGTCCTCAAGCACGTCCTTGTATTCGGAGGCCTGGTCGCGCGCGCCTTCGGCAAGCTTGCCTGCACGAGCGGCGGCCCGCTTGGCCTCTTCACTCGCGACGACGCCGGTGTCCTTCAGCAGGGCGGCGAGGTCGGCGCGCAGCGCTTTCATGTCATTCTTGAGCGCTTCGAAATCTGTCTTCATGGCGGCGGCGCCAGGTGCGCCGTTGCCGGTGGTGCTGGTCGAGGACGACATGCAGGGTTTCTCCCGGGGCAAGGTGCGACGTCACAATAGACGTCGGCCCTTCATATAGGGTTTCCTGCGCCGTGAAATATGGCGACCGACGTTAATCGCCGTAAACCATGCAGGATCAGCGCCGCGCCCCGCCGCCGGTCTGAATTTCGAAAAACGCGCCTGCCGCCCTACTCCGCCGCGACCCGCTTCTGGGCCTTGTCGAACATGGCCCACACGCCTTCGGAGCCGTGCCATTCCCCGCCAGTCGCCCCCTTGGAGTATTCCGTGGCGCGCTGTTCGAAGAAGTTCGCGTGCTCGACGCCGTTCAGGATTTCCGACAGCCAGGGGATCGGATGTTCCTTAACGCCGTAGATCGGCTGCAGCTTGAGCTGGCCCAGGCGCCAGTCCGCGATGTAGCGGATGTACTTCTTGATGTCGTCCGCCGTCATGCCTTGAACCGGTCCCATCGAGAAAGCGAGGTCGATGAAGTTGTCCTCGAGGGCGACGACCGTCCTGCAGCACTCCACAATGTCTTCCTTAACCGCCTTGGTCAGGGCGCCTGTCTCGGCCGCAAAGGTGTGGAACATGCGGATCATGCCCTCGCAGTGAAGGCTCTCGTCGCGCACCGACCAGGACACGATCTGGCCCATGCCCTTCATCTTGTTGAAGCGCGGGAAGTTCATCAGCATTGCGAATGACGCAAACAGCTGGAGCCCCTCGGTGAAGGCGCCGAACATCGCGACCGTCCGGAGGATGTCCTCGTCGGTCTCGACGCCGAACTTCTGCATGAAGTCGTGCTTGTCCTTCATCTCCTTGTACTGGGTGAAGGCCGAGAACTCGCTGTCCGGCATCCCGATCGTCTCGAGCAGCAGCGCATAGGCGGCGATGTGCACCGTCTCCATGTTGGAGAAGGCGGCCAGCATCATCTTGATCTCGGTCGGGCGGAAGACGCGCGCATAGCGCTCCATGTAGTTGTCGTTCACCTCGACATCGGACTGGGTGAAAAAGCGGAAGATCTGGGTGAGCAGGTTGCGCTCGTTCTCGTCGAGCTTGGCGGCCCAGTCCTTCACGTCCTCGCCGAGCGGGATTTCCTCCGGCATCCAGTGGATCTGTTGCTGGCGCTTCCAGAAGTCATAGGCCCACGGATAGCGGAACGGCTTGTAGGAGTGAGACGGCGTCAGCAAGCCGGCGCGCCCCGTGGAGATGAGCGTTTCAGGCTTGCGCGTCTCGGTCATCGATTCCTCCAGCCACGACGTGTAGAAAACAGGGCAGACACCATATCTCGCGCCTGCCGAGTGTCACAAACACTATATATTGACGCCGACGGGTTGACGAACCCTCAACGTCCAAAGCCCCGCCTGAGTCTGGCACAACGACCTGTC
Organism: Hyphomonadaceae bacterium; assembly: GCA_036554545.1. Taxonomy (GTDB): domain Bacteria; phylum Pseudomonadota; class Alphaproteobacteria; order Caulobacterales; family Hyphomonadaceae; genus UBA7672. Next base: position 1,769 of record DATBNA010000349.1, on the reverse strand, counting down.
GAGGCCAGAGACAGGCCGGGACCATCCACAAGGGAAATGGGGTGGCGGGCGTCGCAGGACGAGCCGGAAACTCACGGCCCGAAACGCATCGGGCCGCCCGAAGGCGGCCCGGAATAACCTGGATCTAGCGTGCGATCAGTGGCGCAGCGTGAAGCTGAACGCCGCGAAATGGTCCTTGCGCTCGACGTCGTTGTTGCCGGCGATGTCGTTGAATCTCAACTCGCGCTCGACGATGCCGATCGACATCTGGCCGCCCGTCTGGACCGTCCAGGCGACGCCTGCCTGCAGATCGCCAACCGTGGCCTGGTCGCGCAGGGCGACGCCGTTCACGGCCCGCTTGTCGGCGACGTTCCAGACCAGCGCCTCGTTGTCGGCGCCGACGAAGAAATACCACGAGGGGGCTGGCGCGCTGGTTCCGCGCTGGTCGCGATCGAGCAGGTTTGTGCCGAGGCGGACCTCGGCGCCTGTCCGTGAAACATCATTACCCGCCTGGTCCCTCTGGATCTGCGCGCGCGGCGTGATCGAAAGGTCGAGGCCGAGGCCGGTGCGTTCCGCCGAGGCGCCGAATGAAACCTCGGCGCTCCAGAGATTGCCCCGCTCGGTGCGGACCGGCATGGGCGTCGAAAGGTCGAGGGCCTCGAACCGCGCGGCATCAACGGGGCGCGCCCAGTTCGAGGGGCTGAAATCGTTGCCAACCTTCAGCGGCAGGCCGAAATCGGTCTGCGGCGAGGCTGCGAACGTTGAATCAATGGCTTTGGTCGACGACCGGAAGGACTGGCCGCCCTGGACCGGGCCGACATCGGTGGTGGTGATGCCGGAATCGTTCGCGGGCTGCGTGCAGCCCAGGCACGACATGAAGACAAAGCTACCTGCTAGACTGGCAATCATTCGAACTGCTCGTCCCAGACACCGAATACCCCGAGCGTGTGCTCAGCTCATTACCAAACCCATAATGGATTAGGCCGAATTGAGTTCCCCGCCCCCACCGAAAGTCCGTTTGTCTTACCTAGAGGTTAAGCCAGAACGGTCCTGGCGACAATCTCCGTATCCACAGCTTGGTTAGAAGCAAAAAGGCGGCCCGGACGGCCGCCTTTTCTGTGTGCACTGCAGCAAATCGAGACGCCATCGGCCTATTGGCAGGCCAGGCACTCTTCATAATCGGTCTTCTGGCGGCCCAGATCGACCACGCCCCTCTCCTTCTCAGACCCGGCGAAGGCGGCGCGCTGTACCGATTTGGAGCGGCAGTAATAGAGCGACTTGAGACCCTTCTCCCATGCCGTCCAGTGCAGCATGTGGAGGTCCCACTTGTCGATGTCGGCCGGCAGGAACAGGTTCAGCGACTGCGACTGGCAGATATAGGGCGTGCGGTCGGCCGCCAGTTCGATGACCCAGCGCTGGTCGATTTCGAAGGCGGTGCGGAACACCAGCTTCTCGTGCTCGCTGAGATAATCGAGGTGCTGTACCGAACCTTCGTGTTCGAGGATCGAGGCCCAGGTCGACGGCGTGTTGTTACCCGTCTTCTCGAGCACGGCTTCGAGGTAGGGGTTCTTCACCGAGAACGAGCCGGACAGCGTCTTGTGCGTGTAGATGTTCGCCGGGATCGGCTCGATGCCTGCCGATGTGCCGCCGCAGATGATCGAGATCGACGCCGTCGGCGCGATCGCCAGCTTGTGTGAGAAACGGGCCATCACGCCGCAGTCGGCGGCGTCCGGGCATGGGCCGCGCTCTTTGGCGAGTTTCACCGACGCAGCATCCGAACCGCGGCGCAG
>DATBNA010000347.1:0-4848 GCA_036554545.1 Hyphomonadaceae bacterium | reverse complement strand
TATGTCTACCTGCCGACGGACACGCCCTCGAACGACTTTTATGGCGGGCACCGGCTGGGCGACGGGCTCTATGGCGAGAGCCTGCTCTGCATCGACAGCAAGACGGGCAGGAAAGTCTGGCACTTCCAGGTCGTGCACCATGGCGTGTGGGATTACGACATGCCGGCGGCGCCGATCCTTCATGAGATCACCAAGGACGGGAAGACGCGGAAGGTCGTGACGCTGCTGACCAAGCAGAGCCTGGTGTTCGTGTTCGACAGGATGACCGGCGAGCCGATCTGGCCGATCGAGGAGCGGCCGGTGCCGCAGTCGAAGGTTCCGGGAGAAAGGCTCTCGCCGACGCAGCCTTTCCCGACGCATCCGGCGCCGCTGGCGAAGCTGGGCTATCATGAGGAAGACCTGATCGACTTCACGCCGGCGCTGCGCGCCGAGGCGCTGAAAATGATGGAGGGTTACGAGAAGGGCGGGCTCTATACGCCGATCATCGAGGTGGGGCCGGGCAAGCGCGGCACGCTGATCTATCCGGGCTATGGCGGCGGCTTCAACTGGAATGCCGGATCGTACGATCCGAAGACGCACATCCTCTACGTGCCGATCAGGCATCGGCCCAACGCTGCGGGACTGGCCAAGGGCGATCCGGAGCGGACGAACAACGCCTATGTGCAGTCGGGCAATCACGTGGTGATGGGCCCGCAGGGCCTGCCGATGTTCAAGCCGCCGTGGAGCGAGCTGGTGGCGCTGGACATGGACAGGGGCGAGCAGCTGTGGCGCGCGCCGATCGGGCCGGCCTCGCCCTTCGTGCAGAACCATCCGGCGCTGAAAGGTCTCGGCCTCGACTTCTCGAAGATGGGGCGGTGGGACATCAAGCCCTCGCCGCTCTTGATGTCGGACCTCGTCTTCCTCGGCGAGTCCGGGAACATCACGGACGGAACAGGCGGGCCGATGTTCCGCGCCTTCGACAAGAAGAGCGGCAAGGCGGTGTGGGAGAAAGAGCTGCCCGGCTTCGTCACTGGGGCGCCGATGACCTACAGCCACAAGGGGAAGCAGGTGATCGTGGTGGCGGTGTCGACACGCGGCAAGCCGGCGGAGCTGATCGCGCTGGCGGTTGGCGATGGCGTGGATGATGCGGCTGTTGCGACGGCCTCGCCCATGCCGCCGGGCGCCTCTGTTGCGGCGGCGGCGCGGATCAATGCGACGCGCGAGGAGCTGGCGCTGGGTCGCGAGGCTTACGCGCGGACATGCGCCGTGTGCCACGGGCCGACTGGCGCGGGGCTGGACGGCGGCAATGCGCCGTCGCTCGCCGGGCGCGAGGATGTGGCGCAGATCAGCCGCACGATCGCGCAGGGCTCGGGCGAGATGCCGGCCATGGGCGCGACGCTGAAACCGGAAGAGATCGACGCCATCGCCAAGTTCGTGGGCTCGGGCTTCCCGCGCGCAGGCGGAGGCGGCGGAGGCCAGAGCGGCTAGAGGCCAAAAGCAAAGGGCGTCCCCGACCGGAGACGCCCTTCTTTTCGCGGCAGCGCGTTACAGAGAGTCGGGAATAGGGCCTCCGGGATCGTTATTTTTTGGCCGTCTTTGCAGCGACGCGTCGATCCTCTTCGCGTCCACCGGCAAGAATTCCGTGCATGCCGTAGTTTCCTTCGTGGCAGGCATATTCGTAGATGCCTTCCGAAGCCCAGAACTCGTACTCGCCGCCCCATGGCTTTTCCCAGACCAGCGGGTCTTCGATGGTGAACTGGTAGAGCAGCCGGTTGTCGGCGACACGCGTGAAGCGCTCGGTGACCTTCACCTTGTCGGATGCGCCGTAGAATTCCTGCTGAGGGTGGAAGTTGATCGTTTCGACAACCAGCGTATTGCCTTCATACCAGCCTATGGAGTCGCCCATCCATGGGCGCACGCCGTCGTTGCGGTGCTTGCCGCCGATGCGAACGATCTTGGTGTCGTGGGGCATCTCGACCCAGATGGCGACCGAGTCCTTGCCCTGAACGATCCTGTAGTTGTTGTTGTAGAGCGTCGGGCGGAGCACCGGACCGGCGGTCGTCGGGAAGAAAACGCAGCGTTCAGACAGGCCGCGCGACTCCGGATTGTCGTTGGGGCCGCCGCCGGCGCTGGTTTCGTCGAGCTGGACGCGGCGCTGCACGCGCGGCGCATCGGGCTTGCGCGCCGGCACCTTTCCATCGGGAGTCGTCAGGAATGACGAGCGTGGCTGGCCGTTGACGCGCATCACCTGCGTGCCGGGGTCGGTCCAGAAGCGGTTGTAGCCGAGATTGGTGTTCTTGTCGGTCGGCGCACCGACGCCAGGATCGGTGCGGACGTCGCCGGCGCGGCGATAGGTTTCAGCAGCGCCCTGGACCTTCGCGGCTTCCTCCTCGGTGAGGATGAGGTTCTTGTGCTCGGCGCGACGCTCGACCGGCGTCGTCGTCGCATTGCTCCAGACGCCCGAGATGTCGGGCTGGCCCATCGCGTTCTTCGGCGCCTTGTAGCCCTCGTAGTTCGGCTTGGCGTAGGCGTCGGCGGAGTAGGAATTCACCTGCGCCGCGGCGGGCGCGGCAAAGCTGAACGCCATTGCTGTGGCGAGCAGCATGGTCCGGATATGCATCTGTTCCTCCTGTCCTGTCGTCCGGCGCGCGGCGGCCTTCCGCCTGCGCGCCCTAGTTCGCAGCCGGCGAGCCGGCCAGTCTCACTTTCACGAAGCGCGCAACAGCATCGATCTCCTCTGCCGAGAGGATTGACGCCATGCCCGGCATTTCGGCGGAGCCGCGTGTGATGATGTTCCGGACATCGTTGAGCGCCTGTGTGGCGCGCAGCGGCGGCGCATTGCCGCCCGGGATGCCTTCGCCCTGGGGACCATGGCAGACCGCGCAGGTGCGCGTGTAGGCGGCCTGGCCGGTGGCAAGCTGGGCGGCTGTCGCCTCGACGCGCTCGGCTGCAGCAGGCGCCGGCGCCGCCACGGCCGCAACACCCGCCGCGCTTGGCTGGCGCGCGCCAGGCAGCGACAGCACGACCAGTTCCGCCGGCTGGCCCTGTGCGGACAGCGCAACGGCTATGTATTGCCGGCCCTTGTGCGAATAGCTCATCGGCGCGCCGGAAGTTTTCCCCGGCAGCTCGAACACCGAAACGACTTTCCCGGTCTTCTTGTCGTAAGCCCAGAACTTGTTGTCGCCCGGATCGCCGCCGATGTTGGACGACGAGGCGAGGAAGAGCAGCGACTTCGTCACCAGCGGACTCGGGCGCACCGAGATCTGGCCCATATTGTCGAAGTCGAGGTTGAGTTCGGCGATCGCTGTGTTCCTGCGGATCGAATCCGGAGCGCCGCCGATGGCGCGCGACCAGATGTGCTCGCCCTTGTTCATGTCGGTGGCGGTGACCAGCGACCATGGCGGCTTGTTCACCGGCAACCCGTTCGGCAGGCGCATCGGCGTGGCGCCGCCTCCGCCTGTCGTATACTGCCAGTCGGTCTTCGTCTGATCCGCCGGGCGCAGGCCGACGGACATGAAGGTGTTGCGCGTCGGAACGAACATCGTGTTCGTTTCAATGTCGACCGCTCCCCCGTTCCAGTTCGAGCCGCCACCGAAGTTCGGATAGACGATAGTGCCCTTGTTTGTCGGCGTGATGAGGGTGGGCGGGGTGTACATCGGGCCCTTGGTGTATTCCTCCATCATCTTCTTTGCTTCGGCGCGGAGGGCCGGGGTGAAGTCGATGAGGTCTTCCTCGTGGTAGCCGAGGTTGGAATAGGGGGCGGGCTTGGTTGGGAAAGGCTGTGTCGGCGAGAGTTTTTCGCCGGGGACCGCCATCGAGGTGGGAACGGGGCGCTCTTCGATAGGCCAGACGGGGACGCCTGTCTTCCGGTCGAAGACGAAGTTCATGCCCTGCTTGGTGAGGACGGTGATCGCCTTGATCGTCTTTCCGTCCTTGCGGATGTCATGGAGGATCGGGGCTGCCGGCAGGTCATAGTCCCAGACGCCGTGGTGCAGGATCTGGAAGTGCCAGACGCGCTTTCCGGTTTTCGCATCCAGCGCGACGATCGACTCCCCGAAGAGGCCGTCGCCCGGCTTCTGTCCGCCCCAGAAATTGTTGGTGGCGCTTTCGACCGGCAGGTAGACCATGCCGAGGTCCTGGTCGGCGGCCATCATCGTCCAGACGGACGCGGCGCCGAAATCCTTCCAGCTGTCGTTTTCCCAGGTCTCGTGGCCGAATTCGCCCGGCCGCGGAATGGTGTGGAAAGTCCACAGCTTCTTGCCGGTGCGGATATCGAAGCCGCGGATGTAGCCGGGCGTGCCGCCTTTGCGCGCGATCGTGTCGTCGCCGATCATCTGGATGACGATGACATCGCCGACGACGATGCCCGGCGCGGTTGAGTTCATGTCCTGCGGCGTGCGGGTGTCATCCGGCGGAAGGAGGTCCTTGTTGAGGTTGATCTGACCGTTCACGCCAAAAGCCGGATCGGCCTTGCCGGTGACGGCGTCGATCGAAAGCAGGCGGCCGTCTATGGTGTTGTGCAGGATCCGCTTCGCCTTGCCGTCGGTCCAGTAGGAGACGGCGCGGCTGGAGCCGGAAAACTGGCGGGTGCTCTGCTGGCGATAGGGATCGGGCTCGTAGGTCCAGATCGTGGCGCCGGAGCCCGGATCGATGGCCGAGACGCGCGTGCCGCCGTGCGGAACATACATCACGCCATCGACCACAAGCGGCGTCGCTTTCCAGTTGGGATCGGAGCGGCCGGCGACGTCGGATGACTTCCAGCGCCAGGCCACTTCCATCTGGCCGACATTTCCCGCGTTGATCTGATCGAGCGGGGAATAGCGCGTGTTGCCGAAGTCGCCGCCCCAGGTGATCCACTCGCCGTCCTTG
>DATBNA010000302.1:0-5983 GCA_036554545.1 Hyphomonadaceae bacterium | reverse complement strand
CGCCTTGATCTCGCCAAGATCGGAAGGCTGGATTTCCTGCCTCCCGACCCTCAGCGGTTTCCCGCCCTGAAGGCTGCACGGGCGGCGGTCTCCGCGGGGGGCGGCGCACCTATTGCGCTGAACGGGGCCAACGAGGTCGCGGTGGCGGCCTTTTTGCAGCGACGGGTCGGATTCTTGACGATTGCTCAGGTGGCAGGCGAAGTGCTCGACGATTTCCTCAAGAACCGTACGGCCGCCGCTGCGCCAGAGTCGTTCGAGGCCGTTTTCGAAATAGATCGCCTGTCGCGCGAACTCGCGCTGAAGAAGCTGCGCCTGGCAGCGTGAACGGGTAGGACTGGGGAGAGACCTATGAGAGGCGCAGCCTGATGGACACTGTTATCTCCCTTCTGGGCTCGCCCATCTCGTTCCTTGTCGTCATTTCGATCGTGATCACGGTTCACGAGCTCGGCCACTATTGGGTCGGACGGAGCTTTGGAGCGGCGGTGGAGTCCTTTGCGATCGGGTTCGGCAAGCCGATCTTTGAAGCGCGTGACAAGCGCGGCACGCGCTGGCGCGTCAACTGGCTGCCGCTGGGCGGCTTCGTGAAGTTCGTCGGCGAGATGCAGGCGCCGACCGACCGGCGCGATGTTCCGCCAGGAACAACGAAACACGACATCACGGAAATCAAAGGCGCAGACGGCGAAGAGACCGTGCAGCTCGTGGGCAAGCCCTACACCCAACTCGGGCCGATGAAGCGGCTGGCGGTCTCGCTCGGCGGGCCGCTCGCGAACTTCATCTTCGCGATCTTCGTTTTTGCACTTCTTGGCATGGCCATGGGCGTGCCGAAGTCGGATCAGGTTCTGGTCGATCAGGTCGTTCCGGGATCCGCCGCGGAAGACGCAGGATTCAAGGTAGGCGACCAGTTCATCCGGGCAGGCGGCAAACAGGTATTCACCGGCTATGACGTCACCCGCGCGACCATGCTCAACTCGGGCGAGGCCGTGACGTACCGCATCCTTCGCGACGGCCAGGAGCTGGAGATTTCTGCAACACCGCGGGCCGAGACCGTCACCAACCAGCAGCTCCGGGTGAAAGAGCGCGTCGGCAAGCTTGGAACCCGCCTGAAGGAAGTGAACCCGCACACCGAACACCTCAACCCGATCCAGGGGATCGGCTACGGATTCTCGCAGACGGCGAACGCCCTGGATGCGACGATCAACGTGATGCGCCGTCTGATTACCGGCAAGGACGGGCTCGACAAGCTCTCCGGTCCGCTGGGCATCTTCAACGTCGCGGACGCCGGCACTGACGCCAACATGAAGCAGGAAGGCGTCGCCTACGATCAGCGGCTCTGGGGCGCGGCTCTTTGGCTCATCCAGCTTTCGGCGCTGCTGTCGATCGGCGTCGGTTTCTTCAACCTCCTGCCCATCCCGGTCCTCGATGGTGGCGCCGCTGTAATGTGTGTCGCCGAGGCCGTAACCGGCAAGGAAGTACCTGAAAAGGTCCAGCGGGTTGGACTGACAATCGGACTTGCGTGTCTGGTGAGCTTTGCTCTGGTCATCACGTGGCAGGACATAACGCGCCTTGCCCTGTGGTCGGGAGCGCCTTGAACATGAACAGCCCGCCGCTTGAGCTTTTGAGCGGCATGTTGTCTTAAGACGCCCGTAGAGACCGCATCCGACGGTCCGTGGAGTGAGGGGTAGGTGATGCGGTCTTGGTTCGCGAGCGCCCTGGCGCTGACTGCGTCTGCGGGCGCAATCGCCGCCGCCCAGGAATTCTCGCCGCTTGCTAAGGCGTGGGCGCAACAGCAGGCCCCGGTCATTTCCCGCATCCTGGTTGAAGGCAACCAGCGCATCGAGTCGCGGACGGTCATCTCCTACCTGCTGCTCAGGCCGGGCGACACCTTCGACGCTGATCGGGGCAACCTGTCGATCCGTGCACTGGGAGCGACAGGCCTCTTCAGCGACATCCAGCTGGAAATGCGCGGCACGGACCTCGTGGTGCGCGTGATCGAGAACCCGATCATCAACCGCGTCATCTTCGAGGGCAACAACGCCGTTACGACGGAACGCCTCGAGGAAGAAACCGAAGCCGAACCGCGGCAGACTTTCACGCTGTCCCGCGTCGAGCAGGACGTGCAGCGCATTCTCGAGGTCTATCGTCGCGCCGGCCGCTTCGCGGCCGTGGTGACGCCGCAATACAAGGTCCTGCCGCAAAACCGCGCCGACCTGATCTTCGTCATCGAGGAGGGCCCCTCGACCGGCGTCCGTTCGATCAACTTCATCGGCAACGATCGCTTCTCTGACAGCCGTCTTCGCCGCGAGATCACGACGCGCCAGTCCCGCTGGTGGCGCTTCTTCGAACGCGCCGATAACTACAACCCCGGCCAGATCGAATACGACCGCACGCAGCTCACCGAGTTCTACATGAACCAGGGCTACGCGGACTTCCGCGTCGTTTCCTCGGTCGCGGAGCTCACGCCGGACCGGCGCGACTTCTACGTCACCTTCACGATCGAGGAAGGGGAGCCCTATACCTTCGGCGACCTGAAGGTGGAAACGACGCTGGAAAAACTATCAGGCGAGCGCCTGGGCCTGATCCTGCCGATCAAGAAAGGCGACCGCTTCAGCTCCGAAGCCATCGAAAACGCCCGCGAAACGCTCACCTTCGCCGCGGGCACCGCCGGCTACGCCAACGTCGACATCAAACTCCAGGAACAGCGCGACACCGAAAACAATACGATCGGATTCACCTTCGTCGTGGACGAGGGCCCGCGCGTCTACGTCGAGCGCATCGATATCGAGGGCAACACCCAGACCCTCGACCGCGTCATCCGCCGCGAGGTCCGCACCGCCGAGGGCGACGCCTACAACCCCGCGCTGCTTGACGTAGCCAAGAACCGCATCCGCGCACTCGGCTTCTTCAATCCCGACACCGTCGAGGTCACGAACGAGGCGGGCTCAACTGACGACCGCACGGTCCTCAAGGTGAAGGTCGAGGAAGAGGCGACAGGCGAACTCGCCTTCTCGGCGGGCTTTTCTTCGCAGGACGCCTTCCTGTTCAGCGCCAGCGCGACACAGCGCAACTTCCGCGGCCGTGGCCAGTTCCTGTCGGCGCGTATCCAGACCACGTCACGGCAGCAGGACATCGAGTTCCGCTTCACCGAACCAAAATTTCAGGACCGCAACCTCGCCGTCGGCGCCGACTTCTTCCTGTCGCAGACGGACTTCTTCGACGAGGCGGGTTTCGAGAACGCGTATGTAGGCGTCGGCGCCCGCCTCCTGTTCCCGCTCTCGGATACCGACCAGATTGGCCTGCGCTACAATCTGCGGCGCGACAACCTGAAACTCAAAACGATCGAGGAAGATCCTGTTTTCGGGACCGACTGCACCCTTCCTGCTTTCGTTCGCTCGTCGCTGTGCGACCAGCAAGGCGATCGACTGACATCATCGGTCGGTTACACGCTGACGATGGACCGCACCAACGACTACCTCGAGCCGACGCGCGGCTGGGAGATCAACTGGAGCCAGGACATTGCCGGCCTTGGCGGCGATGTGAACTACTTGCGCAACGAACTGCGCGCGGCGGCTTATCGCGGACTGTGGCCGGGGATCCGCTTCATCACCAGACTCGAGGCCGGCTACATCGAAAGCTGGGGCGACGAAGGCGTGCGGATCAACAACCGCTTCTTCAAGGGCGGCAACTCGTTCCGGGGATTTGATGTCGCAGGTATCGGCCCGAGGGAAGTGTCGTACTCGTTCGCCTCGGACACCCTGGAGCTCGATCCGGGCGTGCCCCCGCCGCCGTTTTCATTCCCCCTTCTGAACGAAGATGGGACGCAACGGACCAACGAGGACGGCCAGTTGCTCTATGGCTCCGTGCGCCGCGACGACGATGGAAACATTGTTCCTCCCACGATCCAGGGCGGCAACGCCCTTGGCGGCAAGGCATATGCGATTGGGTCCTTGGAACTGACCTTCCCGATACCGTATGTTCCGGAGGAACTTGGGATCGATGGGGCGATCTTTACGGAGTTTGGCACCGTTGGCCTTCTTGACGCAGCCGACAAGAACAGACGGCTTGTGGATCCCAGCAACCCGTTCAGCGTACTGGTCGTTGACGACTCCCCAAGCCTGCGCGCCAGCGCCGGCGTCAGCATCTTCTGGGATTCGCCGTTCGGGCCGATCCGCTTCGACTTCTCCCAGATCCTCGCGCAAGAGGAATACGACCGTACTGAAGAGTTCCGCTTCGCTACCAACACAAGGTTCTAGTGCAATGAAACTTCGCAAACTCGCGCTGTGCGCCGCGATCATGATCGGGCTCAGCAATATGGTCGGCGCGGCGGTCGCGCAGACCAAGATCTACGTCATCAACGAAGAACGCATCCGCCGTGACAGCAAGGTCGGCAAGGAAATGTCGGCTGCGCTGGGCGGCATCCGCAACCAGGGCGTCGAGAAGCTCGGTCTCAAGACGCTGCAGGACCAGATCAAGACAGAGTCCGATGCGTTGAAGCCGCAGACCCAGTCGCTGACCAAGGAAGCGATTGAGAAGAACCCCACGCTGAAAGCGAAAGTCGACTCTCTCAACAAGAAGACGGGTGAGTACCTGCAGAAGGCGGACATCCTCAATTCCAACCTCGAGCAGCAGAACGGCACGTTCAACGTCGCCTTCGCGCAAGTGATGGAGCCCGCGGTGTCGCATGTCGCCAAACAGGTCGGCGCCGATGTCGTGCTGAGCTACGCGTCCACCTGGTACGTCAAGGATGCAATCGACATCAGCAGCAAGGTGATCGAGCGTCTCGACGCCACCGTGCCGACGCTGCAGGCGTTGCAGACGGCCCTGCAGCCGGCAGGCGGCGCGGCCCCGGCGGCGGCCCCGGCGAAGCCGCAAGGCGGACAGTAACTCACGACACGAAGGCGGGGCGGTGATCGATCCGAGGTTCTATGAGGTCCTGGGACCGCTGAAGGCCTCGGACATCGCTGCGCTTCTTGGATCGTCGCTGGCGAGCGGCGATCCTGGCCGGACTGTTTCCTCGGTTGCCTCGTCGGCCGCGGCGCAGCAGAACGACCTTACCTTCCTCGAAGAGCCCGGCGAACGGCCGGTTGAAGCCGGTATTGTCATTGCTTCGGCCGACGCTGCCCGGGGTGTTGGGCCGCAAGCGGCGGTGATCGTCGTCAGCCAGCCGCGCTCGGCTTTCGCGAAGGCGGCCGAACGCATTGTTCGCCTGCGCGAACTCCAGCCTGGCGATCCGGAAATCCATTCAGAAGCCAGGATTGCGCCTTCTGCACGGATTGAGCCCGGCGTCGTCGTCGGGCGGGGCGCATCAATCGGCGAAGGCGTGCGGGTCGGCGCAAATGCCGTTATCGGGCCGGGCGTGCAGATCGGGATCGGATCGGTCATCGGAGCCAATGCGGTTGTGCGCTGCGCGCTGATCGGCGATGGCGTGCGAATCCTCTCCGGCGCCGTGGTCGGCGAAGCCGGCTTCGGTCTGGCGGTTGGCAAGGCGGGTCCGGCGCTGTCACCGCACTTCGGCAGGGTGATCATGCAGAACGGCGTTTCGCTGGGCGCCAACTCCACAGTCGACCGCGGACTCTTCGACGACACGGTCATTGGGGAAGCCTCACATATCGATAATCTCTGTCACATCGGTCACAACTGCCGGATCGGGCGCAACTTTGCGGCAGCGGCTTTCCTCGGCGTCTCAGGCTCGAGCGAGATTGGCGACAATGTCCAGTTTGGCGGCCGCGTGGGCATGAAGGACCATATCACGGTGGGAACCGGCGCGCGCATCGCGGCAGGGGCCGGGGTTCTGACCGATGTGCCGGCAGGGGAGACCTGGGGAGGCTATCCGGCCAAGCCGATCCGCGCCTGGATGCGCGAGCTTGCATGGCTCGGCCGGGCAGCGCAAAAGCGTCCCGCCAAAGACGACTAGCCGGATTCTCCGGCATCAGGGCCGGCGATCATGGGCGTTACAATCCACCCGACTTCGATCGTCGAGCGCGGC
>DATBNA010000298.1:0-8793 GCA_036554545.1 Hyphomonadaceae bacterium | reverse complement strand
GATAGGCTTCGACCGTTCCGGTCAGGTTTGGCCTGTGCGGCTTCTCCCAGCTCTTGCGGGGCAGCGGCGCCTCGGTCGGCGGCTTGTCGAACGTGTAGTGCAGCCAGCCATGCCAGTCGGGGGGCACTTTCGAAGGCTCGGCATAGCCCTGGTAGATCACATAGCGGCGCTTGCGGCCTTCGAGGCTGGGCTTGCGCTCCTCGTAGTACCGGTTGCCGCAATCGTCCTTGCCGACTGCGACAGCCCTGCGGCCGATGTCGAAGCGGGCGCCGATCGTCGCGCCGTTCCACCAGGTGAAGATCGCCTTGAGCATCCCTACTCCGCAGAATTCAAGTACATAGGCACGATTTGCGCGGCGCGAATATGGCGCCCGCGAAGAACCCGGTCCAGTTGGCCTAAGCCCCGGTGACTGCGACAGAATCTTGTGGGCAATCGCCTCTCAGGGGCCTCATCATGTGGCCGATTCGGGGGCCCCGCCCCAAACTGGCCGCGGAGACAGATCGATGGCGGAATCCCGAGGCAAATCCGACTCCTCTGGCAAGTCGGGCCGCCATCTGGGGCGTGTCCTGGAGACCGGCGCAGCCCTGCTCGTCCATGAGGATGCGGACAGCCCTCCCGCCAAGCTGGTCAACGCTCATCTTGCCGCCATCCGGACGCTGGCCGGGGAGAGCGAGGCCGCCGAAGCGGTCTGCGCAGCCATAAAGGCGCGGAAGTTCAGCCCGATCTGTGCGGCCAGCCTGATCGAAGCGGCGCGGGCTACCGCGCTGGACGCCACGGCGCTGCCGGGGGCGCTGGCGGACGCCACTGCGGTGGCCTCGGCCCGGGCGGTGGCCACGCAGGCGCTGGTGGCTGTGGCCGACGCGCTGGAGACGCTGACTATCGAGACAGACGACCAGGGCCGGCCGACAACATCGGCGCTGATCGATGCCTTCCGCGGCGGAGCGGATGCAGACCTCGTCGAGATTGCCCTTTGCACGCCCGGCGGACCGCGCCAGGCGGCGATCACCTTGCGCCGGCAAGCGGCAAGCGCTCGCGAGGCCGGGCGCCAGACCTATGCTGTTCCCGCCTGGACCGGGCTGGACCCCAACGAGATTTCCGGCGCGATCGAGCGCGTCAGCAAGACGCGGCTGGCGGTCGAAATCCGCGTCGGCGATGGGCCTGGCGATTCAGCGGCGCCTGCGGTGTCGATCAACCTCGCCCGCTATGCCATCGGCGGCGCCGATGACCTTCGCGTGCTTTCCGATGATGTGGCGTCCCTGTCGTCCGTCCTTGCCGGCTGTACGATCCATCTCGCCGGCCTGAGCGCGGCGGTCATGTCGCGCGGGCTCGCCTTCGATGGCGAGGAAGGCGTCGCGGCGGCGGCGGAGTTCTGCAAGCTGGCGCATGAAGCCGCGGAAGGCTGCATCGTGACGACAGAGCACCCTTCGCCCGAAGCGGTGCGCTGGATTGCGGCGGAAAGCATCGGCATCGATCCGGTCGACCTGCTGCTCAATCACGAGGACGAACAGACGCCGGAGCTATCGGCCTGTGTCACCGCTGCACTCGCGACTGCCGCATCGAAGACAGAGTCCGAAGACGTCAAGCTGCGCATCCTCGGCGCGCGCACACTGGATCAGATCGACGGACTCGAGCGCGCCCGGCTGGAGTCGCGCGGATTGACAGATGAGGCGCTCGATCGTGTCGAGGCGGCGCTCCGGGACGGGCTCAGCCTTGCGGCAGCGTTCTCGCGCTGGGTCGTGGGCGATGACTTGATCCGCAAGCGGCTGCAGCTTGATCCGGAAGCCTACGATACGGATGGCGAGGCGCTGCTGCGCGCGCTGGGCCTGTCCGCCAAGGAAGTCGAGGAGGCGCGCATCGCCGTGCAGGGCCGCCGCCGGCCGGTCTCCAATCCCAAATCCCCGCTGGCGCGCGTGCTCGCCCGCGCAGACGGCGTGACGCCCGAGGCGCGCGTGCGCATGGCGAAAGCCGTAGCACCCTTCCTGACGCGTCGTCCGGTCGTGACCATCTCGACCGGCGAACAGTCCGATACATCGCGCATGATCGTACATGCATCGGTCCGCGCCGCGATGGCGCAGGGCCTCGGCATCCGCATCGACGCAGGCCGCCCGATCGTCGATGCCGAGCTGCGCAGCCGCATCGCCGAAGCCAGGCGCCGCGCCCGCGCGCCGGTGGCCAGCGAGACACACTTTGATCGTCCGCCGCAGCCGTTGACCCCCAATCTTGCGCACCACGTCAATGACGAGATCTACATCGCCGAGCGCCGCCGCCTGCCGGACCGTCGCAAGGGCTATATCCAGAAGGCCACGGTGGGCGGACACAAGGTCTACCTGCACACCGGCGAGTTCGAGGATGGCGAACTCGGCGAGATCTTCATCGACATGCACAAGGAAGGCGCGGCCTTCCGTTCACTGATGAACAACTTCGCCATCGCCATCTCGATCGGCCTGCAATATGGCGTGCCGCTGGAAGAGTATGTCGACGCGTTCGTCTTCACCCGCTTCGAACCGGCCGGGGAAGTCACCGGCAACGACTCCATCCGCAAGGCGACCTCGATCCTCGACTATATCTTCCGTGAGCTTGCGGTGTCCTATCTTGGCCGCGACGACCTTGCCGAAGTGGAGAACGTCAGCCACGACGGACTGGGCGGGGGCGCCAATGAAGGCGAGGAGCCGACCGTCCCTGTGGCGCCCGTGCGCCCAGAGCAGCTTATCTCCCGCGGCTTCAGCCGCGGCGTCATGCCGGACAACATCGTACCCTTCCAGACCCGCAAGGGACCCGACAGGGCCGAGCAGGACAATGTCACAGCGCTCACCCCACAGCGGCCAACGGAATACCTGTCGGACGCCTGCCCGACGTGCGGGCATTTTACCCTGCGCCCCGATGACGGCGTGGCCGTTTGCGATGCCTGCGGGGCAGTAGTTCAGACCGCCTGAAGCGCAAGGACCTGTCCACTGGCAGAGGCGGTTCTGCGCGGCGCCAGCGACAATGTGATCTGCGTTGACTGCGGCAACTCCGTTTCGGGCCGTGCTGCGTGCTTTACCCCTCAAATCACGGATGGCATCAACGGCGGAACGCGATGTCCGATCGGGAGCCCACATGAAACCCTCATCCGTCCGCAGCAGGCTGGCTGTGGGTGCGCTCGCGCTCGCCCTTTCCGCCTGCGCGGCCACTGGCGCTGAACAGCAAGCCGGCGCAGACGCGCAAGCGGTCGCACAGTCCGCCGCCGCGCATGTACAGTCCGGCGGCCCGCTGATCGCCAACGCGCGCCAGCTCACGTTCGACGGATTGCGCGCGGGAGAGGGCTACTTCTCCGCCGATGGCGCGCAGATGATCTTCCAGTCCGAGCGCGAGCCGGACAATCCGTTCTACCAGATGTACCTGATGGATCTGACAACGGGCGATGTCCGCCGCGTGTCTCCGGGCCATGGCAAGACCACCTGCGGCTGGATCAGCCCGGACAAGAAGAAAGTCGCCTTCGCCTCCACGCAGGACGATCCCGAGGCGCGGAAGAAGCAGGCCGACGAAATCGCCTTCCGCAAGAGCGGACAGACCCGCCGCTATGCCTGGGACTACGATCCCGCCTACGACATCCAGGAATTCGATCTCGCCACCGGCAAGTACAGGAACCTCACCAACACGCCGGGCTATGACGCCGAAGGCGCCTACTCGCCGGATGGAAAGCGCATCGTGTTCTCGTCCAACCGCAACATCTATGCGCGCACGCCTACCGAGGCGGAGAAAAAGCAGCTCGAACTCGATCCCTCCTACTTCCTCGACGTCTATGTGATGAACGCCGACGGGACGAACGTGAAGCAGCTCACCAATGTCCCCGGCTATGACGGCGGCACGTTCTGGAGCCCGGACGGCAAGCGGATCATCTGGCGGCGCTTCTCCGAGGATGGCGCGCGGGCCGAAGTCTACACGATGAACGCCGACGGGACGGACCAGCGCAGGATCACCAATGTCGGCGCGATGTCATGGGCGCCCATCTTCCATCCTTCGGGCGACTACATCATCTTCTCTACCAACGTCCTCGGTTTCGCGAACTTCGAGCTCTACCTCGTCGATGCAGCGGGCAGGCGCGAGCCGGTTCGCGTGACAGAGCGCGAGGGTTTCGACGGCCTGCCGATGTTCCACCCCGACGGCAAGCGCATCGCCTGGACCTCGAACAACACCGGCAACAAGACTTCGCAACTCTTCATGGGCGACTGGGACGACGCCCAGGCGCGCCGCCTCCTCGGCCTCGATGCGAAGGGCGCATTGCTCGCAAACTACAAGCCGCCAGCAGCCGCGAACGCCAACGCCGCGATCTCCGAGGATGATCTTCGCCGCCATGTAGAGGCGCTTGCGTCGGATGAGATGGAGGGACGCCTGACCGGCGCGCCCGGCGGAAAGCGCGCGGCGGATTATGTCGCCGCAGCGTTCAAGGCGTCAGGCCTCCAGCCCGCCGGAGAGGCCGGGACCTACCTGCAGAGCTTCGAGTTCACCGCAGGCGTATCGCTGGGCAGGGACAACGCGCTCTCGGTGTCGGTCAACGGACAGCCGCTTGATCTGAAGACCGATGTCGACTGGCGGCCGCTGTCCTTCTCGCGCACCGGCGCTGCTGCGCCGGCCGACGTGGTGTTTGCAGGGTACGGCATCACCGCGCCCAAGGATGGCGACAACGCCGAATACGATTCCTACGCGCACCTCGACGTGGAGGGGAAATGGGTTCTCGCCTACCGGGGCCTGCCCAACAACGTTGACTCGAAGGTTCGCATCCACCTCTCGCGCTTTGCGGACATCCGCTACAAGGCGGCGACGGCGCGGGCCAACAAGGCGGCCGGCATCATCTTTGCGCCGCAACCGGGCGTAGACGGCGAAGAGCTGCCGAGGCTGTCGTATGAGTCAGGCTCGGGCGCATCGAGCCTGCCGGTCGTGGCGGTTGGCAAACGCGCCGCCGAGGCGATGCTGGCGCGCGCCAACACCGACATCGGCAAGCTGGCCGCCCGGCTGGATGCAGGCGAAATGGTCGCCGGCATTCCGCTCAATGGCGTGAAGGCCGGCGGCAACATCTCGCTCGCCTATGAACGGCGGAACGGCTTCAACGTTCTCGGCCGGCTGGACCTCGATGGCGCCGCCGAAGCCCCGGCGCTGGTAATTGGAGCGCACCTCGACCACCTCGGACGCGGCGAAGCCTCGGGCTCGCTGGCGCGGGCCGATGAGCGCGGCGAGATCCACCACGGCGCCGACGACAACGCCTCGGGGGTCTCGGCGCTGCTGGAGATCGCGGAATACTTTGCAGCCGAGCGCGCAGCAGGCCGCCTCACAGGCGCACGCGACATCGTCTTTGCGGCATGGGAAGGCGAGGAGCTCGGCCTTCTCGGCTCGCAGTTCTTCGTCGAGGATGCGAAGAAGAAGAAGGCCGGCAGCGACACAGCGGCCAGCGCCTTCTCCGCCTATCTCAACATGGACATGATCGGGCGGCTCCGGGACCGGCTCGTCCTGCAGGGCGTGGCCTCCTCGAGCGTCTGGACGCGCGAGATCGAGCAGAGAAACGCCGTGGTCGGGCTGCCGGTGACGACGATCTCGGACACCTACCTGCCCACAGACGCCACATCGTTCTATGTCGCCGGCGTGCCGATCCTGGCGGCTTTCACCGGCTCGCATGAGGAGTATCACTCGCCGCGCGATACGCCCGACCTGCTCAACTACAAGGGCCTCTACGACATCACCCGGTTCATGGCGCTGGTCGCCCGCTCGCAGGCGCAGGTTGCAACGCCGCCCGACTACATCAAGGTCGAGCAGACGCAGACGCAGGGTCGCGTCGGCAACGTGTTCATCGGCACAATTCCCGACTATTCGACCGAGGGCGTAAAAGGGGTGAAGATCTCGGGCGTGGTTCAGGGCGGACCGGCCGCAAGGGCGGGCCTGCAGGGCGGCGATGTGATTGTCGGCCTCGGCGGCGCCCAGCTCGAGAACATCTACGACTACATGCAGGCGATGAACGGGCTCAAGGTCGGACAGGAGACCGACATCGTCGTCGAACGCGGCGGCAGGAAGCTGACCCTCAAGCTCACGCCCACCGTCCGGGAGTAATGCTTCAGGCACCGTGGTTCACACAGCTTAACCAATCCTAAAGTTGGCGCCGGTATTGCTCCTGCCGGGCGAAAGAACGTTCGCTGGCCAGGAGAGTCCCATGATCCGCGTTCTGATTGCAGTTACCGCTATCGGCCTGATGAGCCTGACCGCCTTCGCCTAGACAAGTCCCAGCACTGCCCCGGGCGCAGAACCCAGGCCTCCGCCGCCCAGCCACGACGAGGCCAACCAACAGGCAAGTGACAATCCGGGAGACGTTCCGGATATGCGAAGGGCCCGTCCGGGCCCTTCTTCTTGTTCAGGCGGTTTCCCGGCCTACTTGCCGCTATCGCAGAAATCGGCGTTCGCGTTCGCCGCCGACGGACCCGCCAGCGCCTTCGCCTCGGCCAGCCCAGCAATCACCGTCTTGAAGCATCCGCAGTTCGCAAGGTCCGTGCAGGCCAGCGCCTCGAGCTGCGAGAGCAGGCTGTCGGTCAGGATCTCCTGCTGCGGCTTGTCGAGCACGACCGACGCCAGCCGCACGGCGCGCGCCAGGGCATGCGTCATGCGCAAAGTCGTCTTCACCGGGTGCGACGAGCCATCGAGCGGCGGCGAAGGCTTGTTGGGAACCCACGCAGACTCTTCCGGAGAGCGCGCCGGCGCCTGCTTGCTCGTCGCCGACCATGCGGCGGCGACCTGGTCGAGCCGCACCTTCTGGTCCGCGATGCTGCCCGGCGCAGCCGCCGGCAGAGGCGCAGCGCCTGGCATCATCACGGCGCCATCAGTCTTCGCCGGCGAATTCTCGGCTGGCGGCGGCGAATAGACCGCCGGAGCTCCGCCCTTGGGCGGCGCCCAGGGCATGGATCCGAAGCGCGGCTCCTCGCTGGGCTTGGCTTGACCCTTCCGGGCGAGCATCCCGCTGTTGAGTTGTGAGAACGAGTTGGACATGGCGCGCTGTTCCGCTTCTCGGGTTCCTTTGTCCGACTGGATCAGTGAGGCGCGGAGCGCCGGCCGAAGGTCCTGGGAATGCGCCGCTCCGGGCTCGGCGGAGGCGGACCACGATCCGCCTGGCGGCGTTCGAGGTTCATGCGCTCGACCTGCTTCTGGGCGTCGTTGGCGGGAACAGGAGGTGTGGTGATGGGCTTCGGTATAGGCTGCTGCATGTGCGCCGGCGCCAGCGAAGGTGTCGCCGTTGCGCCCTTCGCCACGGCAACCGCAGCCTGCGTGTCGGCGTTGCGTTTGTCGGTCGTAAGATTGGCGACAGCGTTATCGGCCCAGGCCGGCAGTTCAGGCTCCCAGTCGGCATCCTCGCCATCGGCGAGCACCGGAGCGCCCGTGCCGGTCTCAGGCGTGAGCACAGCGGTCGAGAAGTCCGCACGCGGCTTCTCGGCCCACGCCGCGTCCTTGCCGCCATAGAGGCGGGCGAGGCGGTCGCGCATGTAGAGCCACAGCGCCGTGACTTCCTTGGCCGAACGCGAGTCCGGCTGGATGTCGCCGACCGTGCGGCCGTCGATCATGGAAGCGGCAAAGTCGACGCGGTGGTGAAGCGTAACGGGCGCGACGACGCCGTGCTGCGACAGCGCCACGGCCGTTTCGGAGGTGATGCGGGCGCGCGGCGTCGCCGAGTTGACGACGAACACCAGCGGCTTGCCCAGGGCGTCGGCGATATCGACCGTGGGGCCCACGGCGCGAAGGTCATGCGGGCTGGGACGCGTCGGGACCACGACCATGTCGGCGCGGGCCACGACGTGGGAAATCGTCTGGGTCACGGCCGGAGGCGTATCGACCACGATGAGTTTGAAGCCGAGGCCGCGAAGGTGATCGAGACACGCGTCGAGCTCGTCGAGCGTGCAGTGCGCGAAGGCCGGCGTCGACGCGGCGCGCGCGTTCCACCATTTCGCCAGCGACCCCTGCGGGTCGGTGTCGATGAGCGCCACGGGCCCGTCGCCCGAGCGTTCCGCCTCGACGGCGATGTGCCCCGAGAGCGTGGTCTTTCCGGACCCGCCTTTTTGCGACGCGAAGACTAGGACTCGAACGCCGTCGGCCATGGCCGTCTCCCAACACGAGCACCCCGCCAGCCGCATTGCGCACGGCTCGGGATCATGCCGGATCGTCGCCCAGCCCTTTTAGCGCGCCATTAGGCCCACACGGTCGATTTCGGTTTCTGCGTTAATCGATGTGAATGTAAACGCACCTCTGCGGCGCCGGGCATAAACATCCCGTGGCGCCTGGGCGGAACGCGATTAACGCGCGCCTCAAAACAGCGTTAGCGCCGAAGCGTCCCTGAAAAATTTTACTTCTTGTCTGCGTCCACAACGCGGATGTGCAGCTCACGAAGTTGCTTCTGTGTAACCTCGGATGGAGCGCCCATCATCAGATCCTGCGCCTGCTGGTTCAGCGGGAACGCAATCACTTCGCGCAGGTTGGTCACTTCGGCCAGGAGCATGACGATCCGGTCGATGCCCGGCGCCGATCCGCCGTGGGGCGGCGCGCCGTAGCGGAAGGCGTTCAGCATGCCGCCGAACTTCTCTTCAACCACTTCTTTACCGTACCCCGCGATTTCGAACGCCTTGATCATGATGTCGGGCTTGTGGTTCCGGATCGCGCCCGACGACAGCTCCACGCCATTGCAGACAATGTCGTACTGGAAGGCCGTGATGCCTTCGATGATCTCGCGGTTGTGCGGGTCGAGCTTGAGGAAGGCCTCGTGGTCGAAGTTCGGCATCGAGAACGGAT
>DATBNA010000274.1:0-2434 GCA_036554545.1 Hyphomonadaceae bacterium | reverse complement strand
GGTCGCCGTAAGGAGTCTCTTATATGGCCCATGACTTCCGGTACGTAAAGAGCGGGGACCAGACGCTAAGGGTCGCTGTGCGGGGGCCAAAAAGTGGTTCTGGGCCGCTTGTCCTGATGGTGCACGGTTTTCCCGAAAGCTGGTCGTCGTTCAGACACCAGATGGGGCCGGTGGCGGAGGCGGGATTTACCGCGGCGGCGATCGATGTGCGCGGCTATGGCGGCTCTTCGAAGCCGCACGCGGTTGAGGCCTACGACATGGCGTCCATCGTCGCCGACAACCAGGCGGTGGCTGATGAGCTGGGCGGCGGCAAGGCGATCCTGGTGGGCCGCGACTGGGGCGCGCCGATCGTGTGGAGCTCGGCGCTGATCGATCCGAAGAGGTTCACGGCGGTGGCCGGCATGTCGATCCCGCACATGGGGCACGGCTCGGCGCCGATCATCGACATCATGCGGAAGCTGTTCACCGAGAACGGCCTCTTCTTCTATATGGTCTATTTCCAGGACGAGGGCGTCGCCGAGAAAGAGCTCGAAGCGGATGTGCGCGATACGATCCGGCGCATCTACTACACCTGGTCTGCGGATGCGCCTCCCGGTGGATGGCCGACGGGCAAGAAGCATGGCGAGGGCCTGCTGCCGGGAATGATCAACCCGCCGAAGTTTCCGGCGTGGCTGTCTGACTGGGACATCGACTACATGGTGAGCGAGTTCACGGCGTCCGGGTTCCGCGGGCCGCTCAACCGCTATCGCAACTTCCATCGCGACTTCGCCCTGATGTCGAAATATGCGGGCCAGAAGATCGAGCAGCCTGCCCTGTTCATGGCCGGCACGGCGGATGTGGGCATCCGCATGTTCGGACGCGACGTGGAGACGCGGATGCGGCAGCACTTTGCCGACCTGCGCGGCTTCCACATGATCGAGGGCGCGGGCCACTGGAACCAGCAGGAGAAGCCGGAGGAGACCAATCGGCTGCTGCTGGGGTGGCTGAACGGGCTCTAGGTTCAGGCAAAACAAGGCTATCCCCAGCCCTGCGGCTTTCCGCCATTGACCTCGGCTGGCTGCTCACGGCAGATGGCCGGGACGTCTGGTTCCGCCGGGAGGCGCAGGCAGGCGGACAGTCGATCGATCCCCGCGGGAGAGAGCAGCCAGACTGGACTTAGGCTGCCGCCGAAGGCGCAACCGCCCCGGAAACGCTCAGGCAAAAGGGCCGCGAGGGTGACGACAACGCTGGAAAGTGCGGGAGAGTGTATCCCGCCGCCGACGGAGTAAGCACGTCCGCGATGGACGCGTGAATCTCTCAGGCCGATCCGACAGCGGGGGCGTCGTCGCGAAAGCGATGGCGCTTGCCTACTGAAGATATGGCCTGTCGGAGACCACATTGGCGGAAGCCTCGAACACTCCCCTGAAGAAGACGCCGCTTCACGCGATGCACGTGAGGCTGGGCGGACGCATGGTCGAGTTCGGCGGCTACGACATGCCGGTGCAGTATCCCGAAGGGATCATGGCCGAGCACAACTGGACGCGCGCGCACGCGGGCCTGTTCGATGTCTCACACATGGGGCCGAGCTTCCTGTCGCTGCCCAAGCTGGGCGGGCCGGATGCGCACGAGAAGATTTCGGAGATTTTCGAGCCGCTGGTGTGCGCCGACGTGCGCGGCCTGGCGCCAGGCGAACAGAAGCTTACCCTTTTGCTCAATGAGGACGGCGGCATTCTCGACGACCTGATGGTGGCGCGCCCGGCGGACGAGCATCGCCAAGGTTGCCTCTACATCGTCGTCAACGCAGGCACCAAGGACGCGGACTTCGCGCGTATTGCAGCGCATGCGGGCGACCGCGCCGGGCTGGCGCGCGCCGACACCCATGCGCTGCTGGCGCTGCAGGGGCCGGAAGCCGGCGCAGTGATGGCGGGCCTTGCACCAGCGACAACGGACATGACGTTCATGCAGGTTCGCCATGTCGATGTGGACGGGCAGTCGTGCGTGGTTTCGCGCTCGGGCTACACAGGCGAGGACGGTTTCGAGATTCTCTTTCCGCCGGAAAAGGCCGAGGCGTTTGCAGAGCGGCTGCTGGCGGATCCGCGTGTGAAGCCGATCGGACTGGGCGCGCGGGATTCGCTGCGGCTGGAAGCCGGGATGTGCCTCTACGGGCACGACATCGACACGACGAAGTCGCCGGTGTCGGCGTCGCTGGCCTGGACGGTTTCCAAGGCGCGGCGCGAGCGTGCGGATTTTCCTGGCGCCCAGCGCATTCTCGGCGAGCTGAAGAATGGCGTGGCATCGAAGCGCGTCGGCATCAGGCCGGCGGGCCGCCAGCCGGCGCGCGAAGGCACGGAAATCCAGAGCGCCGATGGCGCTTCGATCGGCGTCGTCACGTCGGGCGGCTTTGGGCCGACAGTGAACGGCCCGGTGGCGCAAGGCTATGTCGAAACGGCGTTCT
>DATBNA010000255.1:0-5456 GCA_036554545.1 Hyphomonadaceae bacterium | reverse complement strand
GGAGGGCGGGATATCTGCTTGGCGCCCTGGTCCCCCGCCGCCTGGATCTCCCGGATTGCCGCGGCCTGGAACTCTTCGGGATCGCCGTCTGCCGCCATCTTGAGGTAGTGACCGCCAGCGTCGGTGTACTGCCAGTCGTTCATCGTCGGCCGCACCATCACGAACACCGGGCCGCCGGGCGTCGGCGGCCCCGACTGCTGCCGGTTCGCCTCCTCCTCCGCGCGCTGCGCCGCCTCGATCATTTCAAGCGTCCGAAGACCGGCGACGGATTCGAAGACCAGATGCGTCTCAGTGGGCAGGTCCTGCACCACGCCGACGACCGTCAGCGATCGGCCCTTCACTCCCTCGACTGTCTGTCCGACCGCCGACTGGTTTCCGAACAGGCGCCTGGCCCGCGACTCGCTGAGCAGAATCCGGTCCGGCTCGCTCAGCTGCTCGGCCGACCCTTCAACAAACCTGAGCGGGAAAATCTCGAGGAAGCCGTCGTCGACAAACACCGTGCCGATGGCCGGCCGCGGAAGCTCACCCGGCGCCGGAGGCCCGGCAGCCTGTCGGCGATCCATCTCATCCTGGTCTTCCTGCAGCAGGGTCGGTCCGCGAAGCATCCGGCCCTGCGTTTCGAGACCCGGTATCTTGTTCTCGATCGCATCCTTCATCGGCACGGTCACGGTCATGCGCGGACGGCGGAAGTTGGGGCCTTCCATCCGAATAGTCGACGCCCCGGCCGACCCCAGGTTCTGGAACGGATCCGGCTGCCGCTGCGTGATCACGAAAACCCGCTCGCCGTCCGGCACCCACTGCTCGAACGACAGGTGCTGCCGGATGTTCGATCCGGCCAGTAGCGCGCCGCAGCAGCCGATGGCGAGGCTTGCGACCGTGATCAGCGAGAACAGTGGATTGGCGACCAGAGAACGCCAGCCCGCCGTGAGCCAGTGCAACAGCATCTTGTTCCCCCGTCAGCCGCTTAGCGGCGCCCTGTCGGAGACGACCTGGCCGTCGAGCAGGCTGACTGTCCGCTTCGCGTGGGCTGCGTGCTCCGGTGAGTGCGTCACCATCACGATGGTCGCCCCCTCTCCATTCAGCTTCTTGAGGCTCTCCATCACCTCGGCGCCGTGATGAGTGTCGAGGTTGCCGGTCGGCTCGTCGGCGAGGATCACGCTGGGGTTCGACACGATCGCCCGCGCCACCGCCACGCGCTGCTGCTGCCCGCCGGACAGTTTCGATGGCCGGTGGGTTGCGCGGTGCGCGATGCCCATCTTCTCCATCGCCGCATCGACGCGGGCCTTGCGCTCCGCGGCGGGGACGCCGCGGTAAAGCAGCGCCAGCGCGATGTTCTCGCGCACCGTCAGGTCCTCGATAAGATTGTAGCTCTGGAAGATGAAACCGATATGCCGGCGGCGCACGGCCGCGAGCTGCGTCTCCGAGCCCTTGCCGACATTCTCGCCAGCCAGCTCGTATTCGCCCGAGCTCAGGCTATCGAGCGTCCCGAGGATGTTTAGCAGCGTCGACTTTCCGCAGCCCGACGGACCCATGATCGCAACGAACTCGCCCTTGTCGACATTGAGCGACACGTTGTGCAGAGCGGTCGTCTCGACCTCGTCCGAGCGATAGACCTTGGAAACATCCTTGAGCTTCAGCACGTCCCGTCCTCCCCATAGGGCGCGCTGAGCGCCCCTTATTTCCTGATCTGCAGGGCCTTCGCTGTTGAGAAGCCTTCGTAGTCCGACGTCACGACCTTCTCGCCCGGCTTGATGCCTTCGAGTACTTCGACCGCGGTGGCGTTCTGGCGACCCAGCTTGATGTCGCGCCGCTCCGCGCTGTTGCCGTCCTTGCTGACCACGAACGCCCAGCGCCCGCCGGTCGACGTCCTGAACGGACCGTTCGGCAGGATCAGCGCCGTCGTCGCATCGCTGAGGATCACCTTCACCGGGAAGGACTGGCCGCGCCGCAACTGCGGCTTTTCACCGTCAAAAAGCAGGTCGGCCTTGAACACGCCGTTCTCGACCTGCGCCGACACGCGCCCGACGGTCAGCTTGTAGGTCCCATCGCCGATCTTGGCTTCGGCCGGCAGGCCCGAGCGGAAGCGTTCAAGGTAGAATTCATCGATCGCAACCGTGAGCTTCAGATCCTCGGCGGAGTCGATCTGCCCGACAGCCGTTCCTTTCGCCAGCGATTTGCCGACCTCCGGATTGAATGACGTCAGCGTACCATCCACCGGCGCACGCACGGTCAGCGCATCGAGGCTCGACCGCGCCGCATCCAGGTTGCGCTGCATTCGCGCCGTCGACAGCCGCATCTGCGCCAGCTGCGACTTCCCAACCCGCTCATCCATTTCCTGCTGGTCTTGCGCGATCTTGAGCAGCTCTGCCGCCATCACCAGCTGCGCCTTCTCATCCTCCAGCGTCGCCGGCGGATAGGCGCCTTCCTTGGCTAGCCTTTCGTTCCGCGCCACCCTGCGGGAGAGCTGGTCGCGTTGCGACAGGGCCTGCGCAAGGTTACGCGCGTTGGAAAGCTTGCTGCGCTCCATGTCGAGCTCTTTCTCACGCAGCGAGTTGAGCTGCCCGGAAACCTCTGTCTCGCGCTGCAGCACATCGAGCTGCAGCTGCGTATTCGACAGCTCGACCAGCACCTGGCCCTTCTTGACGGCGTCCCCGTTCAGGACCAGCACGCGCTCCACGCGCCCGCCCTCGACGGCGTCGAGATAGACCGTCTGCGCCGGCATCACCGTGCCGAGCGCCGAGACGAAATCGTCCAGCCTGCCGTTTGCCGCCGTATCGATCTGGATGTTCGACGCCTTCACCACATGCACGCCCGGCGCTGCCGGCCGCACCGCCCAGGCGAACGCCGCGAACGCCAGCACGGCGACGCCAGCGCCAATTCCGATCAGAAGCTTCTTCCGGCTGGTGTCGATGCGTCGGTCCATCCCGCGGCCTGAAAGGTCGCGCTGGCTTCCGGTACTTGCTGCGGCCTGATTGCTCACGCCCGCTTCCCCCATGCCGCCGCGATCAGTGCGGCGATCAGCGGCATGATTATCCCGGTTCGGATTATGGCCAACATAGGGCGCAACGCGTCGCCAGGCGTCTTCGCCAAAAATTTTAAGTCCGGACACGAACTCCTGCGCTGCACTGCGAAGAGATTTGCGTTCGATCATATGTCCCCCCGCGTGTCCCTATTATTGCGCCTTCGCCTGTGGAACGACTTTCAGCTTCCATGCCGTTTCCGGCTTCAGCCATCGCTTCGCAGCTGCGTGCACATCCTCCGCCGTTATCGTCCGGTAGTCCGACGCCAGCGTGCGGATGAATTCGAGCCGCCGCGAATCTGCCTGCGCGCCCGAGAGCGCCGCAACCCAGAAGGCGTTGCTCGCCATGTCGCGCTTCACGGCCTCCGAACGTGGCCCCGTGATGCGCGTTACCTCGCTCTCCCAGATCGGCCCACTTGCCAGGTTCGCGGCAATCGCCTGGATCTCCACAAGCGCCGCATCCGCCTTGTCTGGCGGAATCTCCAGCGAGAGGCCGATATAGCCATAGCCCGGAAGCGTATCGGAGAACTCGGCAAGCGCCACAGGCGAATAGGTTGCGCTGCTGTCAGTGCGGAAGCGGCGCGTCGCTTCGTCCCGCAACATCTGGCTCAGCACCCAGCCGACGCGATAGCCACGCAGGTCGCTGAACGCATCCTGCGCCGGCCAGGCGATAACCACCCCGCCCTGGTCCTCACGGCCCTTGTGCGTCAACACAACGGGCATCGCAGTCCCCTTCGGGAACTTCACATTGCGGACGCCCGCTGGCTCCGCGGTTGTCGTGCGCCATGGCAATGCCCCAAGTGTCCTACCCACTTCGGAGACAGCCTTCTCCACAGTGATGTCGCCGGCGACGACTACCTCAATCGGTGAATTGAGAATGATAGGTCTGATGAAGGCGGCCGCATCCTCTGCCTTCCATTTGTCGCGCATGTCCTTGGTGTTGAAGGTCCAGCGCAGGTCGCCTGAATGCAGCATTCGCGGCAGGTTGTAGCCCATTACACCAGCCGCTGTCAGTTCGAACGCCTCATCGGCCCGGTCTGCCTGCGCCATCAGGCCGGCCCATTCCTGGGTGCGCAGCCCAGGATCTGTCACCATCGCCGCCATAAGTTCCATCTGCAGGCCGAAGTCTGCCGTCGTCGTCGCTCCACCGCCGCCATTGTGAAGCTCAAACGCATCTTCGCCCATGTCGACTGACACGGTGACGCGTCTTCCTGCCAACGTACGCACCCGCTCGGCCGGCGTCAGCTTGCCGAGGCCGCCCGTCGACCAGATCGATGCACCCATGTCGCTCGCGTCTATGCGGTTCTGCGGCATGCCCAACCGCCCTAGACCTAGCCGCACGCGCAGCAGTACGTCATCCTTGCGCACCGAACTTGGCTTGACCGTCAGCCGCACGCCATTCTCGAAGCGAATGAAGGTGACGCCGAGATCCTCGATGTCCAGCCGTGATGCGACCTTCCCCGGCGCGCCAAAATATTTGTACGGCCAGGGCTTCATCCCTGTCGAAGCATAGGCCGACGCTGGCGCCGTCATCGCACCGACATACGTCGCGCGCAGCATCTCGACGCCGCCGGCAGGGACAGCGGAACCGCGATAGACCAGCGACGGCGCGTCGCCGAACCGCGCCTTAAGCGCCGCATTCACCTCCTTCAGCGTTAGCGAACCCGCCTGCTCCTCCAGCAGCGCGAGGCTGTCCTGCGGCGAGATGAACACCGGATCGCTGTTGAGCTGCATCGCCAGGCCGTCCGCCAACCCGCCGGACGTTCCTGTCCGTCCGGTCGCCGCTGCTTGACGCGCCGCATCCAGACGCAGTGAAATCACGCGATCCAGCTCTTCCTGCGTGATACCAAATTCCACGGCCTGCTTCTGCGCCGCCATCATCAGCTCGATCGCTTTCTTCGGGTCGATCACGCCGATCGCCTGCGACACATACCCGTTCCAGATGTTTGAGATGCGCGAGGATGATGCCGGACTGATCGATCGCGCCGGCTTTCCTGCCGCCTCGTTCAGCTCCACCAGCCTCTGGCCAACAGCGGTTGCCCCAAGCTGGTCGATCAGTTGCCTGCGCCGCTCGGCTTTGGTCGGCGGCCGCGCGCGATAGGGCTCGAACCAGCGCAGCGTGATCGCGCTCTCGCCGCTCCCGGCCACGGTCAGCATCGAAACATCGGGGGTCGCGGGCTTTGTCGTCACCGGGCTCGGATCGCCGCCTGCAATACCGCGGCCCGTCCAGTCGCCGAACCGCGTCGTGATCGCCGGGACGAGCTGCCCCGGATCGATGTCGCCGACAATGATCAGCGTTGCCCGTTCGGGGCGATAGTACGCTTCGTAGAATGCCCGTATCTGCTCCTGCGTAAGCGTCTCGATCACGCCTCGCTCGCCGATCACCTCGCGGGCGTAAGGATGATCGCCGAGCTGCAGCTTCAATGCCTTGACGATG
>DATBNA010000192.1:0-7232 GCA_036554545.1 Hyphomonadaceae bacterium | reverse complement strand
CACGGTCACCGCCGCCAACGCGTCGGCGATCTCGGATGGCGCCGCAGCGCTGGTGCTGATGAAGGAGTCCGAAGCGAAGAAGCGTGGCCTCAAACCGCTGGCGAAAATCGTCGCCACCGCCGCTCACAGCCATGAGCCGGCCTACTTCACCACGGCCCCGGTGCCGGCCATGAAAAAGGCGCTTGAGAAAGCCGGCTGGCAGGCCAGCGATGTCGATCTCTGGGAAATCAACGAGGCCTTCGCGGTCGTTCCCATGATCGCGATGAAGGAGCTCGGCGTCGGCCACGACAAGGTCAACGTCAATGGCGGCGCCTGCGCCCTCGGCCACCCCATCGGCGCCTCCGGCGCCCGCGTGGTGGTGACGCTGATCAACGCAATGGAACAGAAAAAAGCGAAACGCGGCGTCGCAGCCCTCTGCATCGGCGGCGGCGAAGGCATCGCCATGGCGATCGAGCGGGCTTGATCATGTCGGCTGGAAATGTCGTCAAAGTCCCCAGCGGCTCGAAACTGGGGATCGGCTTCTCTCGCGCCGTCCGCGCCGGCGACCTCGTCTTCGTCTCCGGCTGCGCACCCATCGCCGCCGACGGCAGCGTCGCCGCCCCAGGCGATGTGAAAGGCCAGACCAAGCGCTGCTTCGACATCATTGAGGCAGCCCTTGTGCAGGCTGGCGCCGACATGAAGCATGTCGTCCGCACCCGCATCTTCCTCACCGACATGACGCGCTGGAAGGAAGCCGCCGAAGTCCACGGCGAACGCTTCGCCGGCGAAATCGAACCGGCCACGTCCTTCCTTGGCACGTCCGCCCTGATCAATCCCGGCTGGCTGGTCGAGGTTGAAGCCGATGCGGTCATAACGCGCTGATCGGCGAAGCGGCACGCTGGCGCAGCACGCGATCTGCGCCTACGTTGTCTCCACGATCGCTCGGGAGGTGACGCCATGCTCAGCTTTGATGTCTGCGAATGCGGCGCCCCGCTCCAGCGGATCGAACGCGAGACGCCGAAGCCGAAGGGAACAGAAGTCGTCCTCAAGGTGCTGGCGGCCGGCGTCTGTCATTCCGACCTCCACATCTGGGACGGATATTATGACATCGGCGGCGGCCAGAAGCTCAAACTGCTCGACCGTGGCATCAAGCTGCCGCTCACCATGGGCCATGAGAATGTCGGCGAAGTGATCGCTGTCGGCCCCGAAGCGAAAGGCGTCAGCGTCGGCGATGTCCGGCTGGTGGACCCCTGGATGGGATGCGGCGAGTGTGTCGTGTGCAGGCGGGGGGACGAAAATCTCTGCACCAGGCCCTGCAGCGTCGGCGTTCACCGGGCGGGCGGCTATTCCACGCATCTCCTCGTGCCGCATCCGCGCTACCTGTTCGACATTGGCGGCCTTTCCCCGGAGCGTGCAGCACCGCTCGCCTGCTCGGGCGTCACCGCCTACGGCGCGCTGACCAAGGTCTCTGATACCCTCCGCGACGAGCCTGTCGTGATGTTCGGCGCCGGCGGCGTCGGCCTGATGGCGCTGGCGCTGCACAGGAAGATGGGCGGCAAGAGCGCCATCGTAGTCGATATCGATCCCGTGAAGCGCGAAGCCGCGAAGAAGGCCGGCGCATCCGCCACCATCGATGGCAAGGCGCCCGACGTGCTCGACCAGATCCGGGGGGCCACCGGGGGCGGCGCCTGGGCCTCCATCGACTTCGTCGGCGCAGGCCAGACCGTAAAGCTCGGCGTCGATGCCGCCATCAAGGGCGGCAAGGTCGTCGTGGTCGGCCTGTTCGGCGGCGATGTGGTCGTGCCGACGCCATTCTTCCCGATCAAGGCGCTCACCATCCAGGGCTCCTATGTCGGCAGCCTCAACGAGGTGGCCGAGCTGCTGGCGCTTGTAAAAGAGAAGGGCGCTCCCGACGTACCGGTAGCGACCCGGCCGCTCGAGCAGGTCAACGCTGCGCTCAACGACCTGCGTGACGGGCGTATCGTCGGGCGCGTGGTGATGACCCCCTCGTAGGAAGAGCGATGGTAACCGTCCTCGAAGAGATCCGCCTTCAATCGCGGTTCTGCGGCGAGTTCGGCTCACATTTCACCGAGCAGCTTCTCTCTCGTGTGGCGGACGACATTGAAGCCGGCGGCATCTGCGAGACGCTCACCGCCAGCTGGCCCGGCCATCCGCGCGCCGATGCGGTCTCTCTTCGCCTCGCTGGCGCGCTGCACGCCGCGGCGCTGACCTCGCGCGATCCCAAGCTCGCCGCCGAGTATCCCGGCGAGCGCAAGCACTGGTCGATGGATCGTGTCTGGCCCATCGCCCGCGACTTCCTCCAACGTGAGGAGACCTACGTTCGCGATTTCATGAAGTCGCCGCCCCAGACCAACGAGACGGCCCGCTCGACCGGCCTGGCCTGTGGCTTCCTCTGGCTGGCCGAGCGTTCGCCGGAGCCGTTCCACATGCTGGAACTTGGCGCCAGCGCAGGCCTGAATCTCAACTGGGATCGCTTCGCCTACGACCATCCGGCATGGGGCAGGGGCGGGCTGAGCGGTCCGCACATGCCGACGCGCATCGACGGCCCCGCGCCGCGCTGGCGCGACATCGAGATCGCCTCGCGCGCCGCGTGCGACCAGAATCCGCTCGATGTCTCCGCCGCGGAGGATCGCCTGCGCCTCCGCGCTTACATCTGGGCCGACCAGGCCGCGCGCATGGAGCGCCTGAACGCCGCCATCGATCTTGCCCGTTCCCTGGGGATCAAGCCTGACCGTGCGGACGCTGCAGAATGGGCGAAAGCCAAACTCGCCGGCCAGCTCCCGCCAGGTACGACGGTCATCTACCACTCGGTGTTCTATCAATACCCGCCCCGGGAAGTCCGGCAGGCAATCCGCGATGCGATAGAGGAGGGCGGCTCGCGCACAACGGCGGACCGACGCCTCGCCTGGGTGCGTTTCGAGCCCAACGCCGTCATCGGCGGCCCGATCGAACCGGTGCGCTATGTTCTCAATGTCGTGACCTGGAACGCCGGCAAACGTTCTGAGGAGACGCTTGCCGACGTCGATCCGCATGGCCGGTTCGTGACGTGGATCAGCTGATCTTCCACTTCGCGAGGGCTTCGTAGTGCGGTCTTGCCTCATCGGCGATCCTTTGGAGTTCGCCAGGAAGCTGCGGCCGACTTTCGTCCGGGGGCGGACCGAATCCCGTCGACTTCTCGACCGCATCATACCAGGCCGGCGCCCAGACGCCGTCCGTGTCGCGCCGTCCCGCAGGCCAGCTCAGCATCGCCTCGTTCCACGCTATCCCAAGCGCCGCACACAGTTTCGACAGCACGCCGGCCGGATTGCGCAGGACATCTATCCCCTCGATCACCGGCGGAGCATCGCCCAGCCGGTCGGCCTCACGCGCGAAAATCTCCGACTGCTGCACGAAGCCGATATCGGCGAGCGTCGCCTCACCGCGCTTCAAAGTGTAGGACGCCAGAACAAGCTCCGGATCGCGGATCAGGAAGGCGTTGCGGCACGCACTCATCCAGTCGAGCCCGAAGCCCGGCAGCATGTGATGCGTCATGTGCTTCTGGTAGAAGATGCGCTGGCTTGCTGGCGGATCGCCAAGCAGGCCCTGCACAACCTCGCGCCAGTCAACCGGTTGTGAAGCAAGCACCTCCCGCCGCATCGGATGGTCGACATTCGCCCGCGCGAGGTAGGCCGCATAGAATGGCTCGTCGACCACATGCGTATCTGGCCGCGCGCCGAAGGAACGCATCATCGCCGTCGAGATATTCCGCGGCCCCGACCACATGGCGATGCGAACGACATCGCTCACGGTGTGGCCTTCAGTTGCGCATACAGCGCCTGTTCATCCTTCAGCCCCTCATAAAGTCCGCGCAGTTGCGTGGTCAGCGGGCCAGGCGTTCCGGCAGGAAACACATGGCCGTCAACCTCGCGCACCGGCGTGACGCCGCCAAACGTGCCAGTGACAAACGCTTCGTCCGCGCCGTGCACATCCTCGAGCCGGAAATAGTCGAGCCTGACCGGGATCTGGTTGGCGTCGCAGAGGCGGATGATCGCCCCCCGCGTGACGCCGTTGAAACAGAACTCGCCTGTCGAGGTCCTGACCTCGCCATCCTTCACCCAGAAGAAGTTGGTGGCGTTGCAGCTCGACACGAAGCCGCCAGGATCCAGCATCAACGCCTCGTCTCCGCCTGCCTTGATGGCTTCGATCAGCGCGCGGATCAGCGGCAGTCGCGAATGCGAATTGAGCCGCATGTCGAACATGTCCGCCGGCGTGCAGCGGATCGACGACGTCGCCAGCGACAGTCCCTTCGCTGCAATCTGCGGGCTCGGTTCCTTGTATTCAGCAACGATCACTACCGTCGCCGGTCCAAGCGCATTGCGCGGATCCTGATTGACCGCCGCCTTGACGCCGCGCGTCGCCATCAGTCGCAGGTGCGCTCCGTGCTGCATGTTGTTGGCGGCAAGTGTCGCCACAAGCGCCGCCTTCACCTCGTCGCGCGAGAGTCCGAGGTCGAGCGCGATGTCGGCCGCGCCGGCATAAAGTCGGTCGAGATGCGTATCTAGGAAAAGCAGCGCGCCCTTGTGCAGGCGCAGCCCCTCCCAGACGCCATCGCCCAACACAAAGCCGGCATCAAAAATCGACACCTTCGCCTCGTCCTTGGGGACGAGCTTTCCGTTCAGCCAGATCCTTAGATTGGCGTTGCGTGGATCGGTTGCGAAGTCCTGACTGCCGGGCATGAGTCTCTGCTTTTGCCCCTGTTTCCTCACGGACTTTGCGGGCTAGCGCCTTGTGCGCCAAGGCTGTTCAGCCCGGACTTGCATGTTATGCAGGCTCCAACCCTCGTGGAGCATACTGCATATGAACCGAGTGATCTTCATAGCCCTGATCGTGGCCATGTTCCTGGGCGTGGCCGTGGGCTGGGCGGTTCACGAATTCAATACCGCGGAACAGGCCAAGGAAATCGTCGGCTATCTCAAGCTGCTGTCCGACATTTTCCTGCGCATGATCAAGATGATCATCGCGCCGCTGGTGCTCACGACGCTGACGGTAGGGATCGCCCATCTTGGCGGTGGCGCAGCGGTGGGGCGGATCGGCGGGCGGACGCTCGCCTGGTTCATCACGGCGTCTCTGATCTCTCTGGGGCTGGGCCTTGTGATGGTGAACATCTTTAAGCCCGGCCTGAATTTCCCGATCAGCCTCGAAAGCGTTGGTGGAACAGGCGCGACGGTAGCCGCCGCAAACTTCTCGCTTCAGGAATTCATCACTCACGTTTTCCCAACCTCGATCGTCGACGCCATGGCGCGCAACGAAGTTCTGCAGATCGTGGTGGCTTCGCTCTTCCTTGGCATCGCGCTCTCCGCGCTCGGGCCCAAGACCGCGAAGGTCACCGAATTGCTGGAGCAGGGCGCCTTCCTGATGCTGAAGGTTACCGGCTATGTGATGGCTGCTGCGCCGCTCGCCGTCTTCGGCGCGCTTGCTGCCGCGATCGGCACAAACGGCGTCGAAGTCATCGTCGACTATGGTCGCCTCGTAGGCACTTTCTTCCTCGCGCTGTTCGTCCTTTGGGCGCTGCTCATCACCGCGGGCTTCGTTGTTCTCGGGCCACGTGTGTTCAAGCTGCTTGCCATGGTGCGTGCGCCGGGGCTGCTCGCCTTCTCGACCGCTAGTTCCGAGGCTGCCTATCCGCGCCTGCTCGAACAGCTCGAGCGTTTCGGCATCGCCAACCGCGTCGTCAGCTTCGTGCTGCCGCTTGGTTACTCGTTCAACCTCGATGGCTCGATGATGTACTGCACGTTTGCGGTGATGTTCATCGCGCAGGTGCTCGGCATCGAGATCAGCCTCGGCCAGCAGGTTCTCATGCTCCTTCTCCTGATGGTGACCTCGAAGGGCATCGCCGGCGTGCCGCGCGCCTCACTGGTGGTCATTTCCGCCACGCTGCCGGCTTTCGGCATGCCCACCGAGGCGATCGCGCTGGTTCTGGCGGTCGACGCCTTCATGGACATGGGCCGCACTGCGACAAATGTGATCGGCAACTCGATCGCCTGCGCTGTGATCGCGAAGTGGGAGGGCCTGCTTTCCGATCCCAGGGAGGACACGCCAGCCGTTGAATCTGTTCTGGGTTCGCGCGAATCCGAGCCGGCTGCGGTCACGGCGAATCGCTGACGCACCGGCCGGTTTCCTGCTCGGAAATGTGAAACTGCACAGTAGCGTATGCGTTGACAGCCGACTTACGTGCAGGGCATATGCGCGCGCAACAGTGGGTCGTCGGCTCCCCCCGACGGTGCGGCGCAAAGACAAAAACAGGCCGTAGCCAAGACTCCGGAGCAGCGTCTTTCCTTTGGGAATGCGACGTTCGTGTGCGCCTGTGTCTGCAAAAAACGGCTAGGCCATACTGGCGCTTACGGCAAAAGGAAGGCATAAATTTCGGGTTCCACGCATCCACAAGCCAAGAAGCTGGGATCGGAACTTTTGGGGCGTCGAGAGCGAGAGAGACATGTATTACGCAACAAAGCGGAGCGACAACAAGAAGCGAGTCATTGGACTCGTTGCTGTCGTCGTTATCAACGCGCTTCTGTTCTGGGCTCTGGCGACCGGCCGGCTGGGCGGTGTGATGAACCAGATCACCGAGACCGAAGTCGCGATCATCGAAGTGCCTGAGATCGAGGAAGAAGAGCCGCCGCCACCACCGCCGGTCGACGTCGAGCTGCCGCCTCCGCCTCCCACGGTGATCCTGCCCGACTTTGTCTTTGACGCACCTTCGGAAAATGCAATTCGCGAAGTCCCGATGGCGAAGGATCCGCCGCGCCCTGCGGAAGTTCGTCCGCCGCCGCCGAAGCTGCCGCCGGTCAGACCGGTCGCCGACAAGGACCGCTTCGCTCGCATGATGGTGGAAGACTATCCGCCGCGCGCCCTGCGCGCGAAGCAGGAAGGTGACGTCACCGTCTCCATGTGCGTGAGCATCGACGGCCGGGCTTCGGATGTGAAGCTCATCCGCAGCAGCGGCGTGGACTCGCTGGATGAAGCCACTGTCAAAGGCATCGCGAAGCTTCGCTTCACGCCGGCCAAGGACAGCAACGGCAAGAATACGGCATGGTGCAATCCTCCCTATCAGTTGACGGTGTCTTGGAAACTTCCGAAGGACTGAGGAAGGTTGCTTGGGTCCGGCTTGCGCCGGGCTAGCGGGAAAATAGAGCATTTTGGTTTGGCGATCCGGCGAGCTTGAAGGGATAGCTTCAACTCGCCGGGCGACAGTC
>DATBNA010000174.1:0-16298 GCA_036554545.1 Hyphomonadaceae bacterium | reverse complement strand
GGCGGCTCGGGCAAGAAGCTGAAGGCCGAGTTCAACGACGTCAGCCATCAGCGCGGTGTCTGCTCCATGGCGCGCGCGAGCAACCCGGACAGCGCCGACAGCCAGTTCTTCATCGTGTTCGACGACGCCAGCTTCCTCGATCGCCAGTACACGGTGTGGGGCAAGGTCGTCACTGGCATGGAGAATGTCGACAAGCTCCCGAAGGGCGAGCCGCCGCGAAAGCCCGGCAAGATCGTCTCGATGAAGGTTGCGGCGGACGCCTAGTTGGCTGCCTGGGGCACTGGGTCGACGACGCCGTCGGGCCGGTGAATTTCCTCGTCCGCCAGCGATGTCGGCGGCGGCAAGGGCTGCGCAGGCTTCGCGCCATTCTGGTCGAGCCACGCGCTCGCCGCGCGCGCCCGATCCGCAGCGTTCGTTAGAACGTCAGCGTAGAACAGATTGTAGTACGGCGTCTTGTATCGCCCGCCCCAGCGGCCATCTGCCTGGAGTTCGGGCGCGGAGGGACGTTCAACTTCAAGCACCCCATCCTTGCACCGGGTGGAAACCGCTTGAGGAATTATCTTCGGATCAAAGTCCGCCATCCCTGCAGCCCGCGCGCCTCCCAGGTGGCTGGTGCGCGGCGCCAGCGCATCGGTCGAAGTCCAGCTGAGCGGGTTTACGCAGACCAGCGGATGGCCCTTGGATGCGGCGATCTTCCCGTCAGCGGTCCATACCGGCGAACGGTCGCGGAAGCTCGCGGCGTCAGCGCCGGCGATGACAGTCTTCCATGCAACGACGCAGTGGATTTCCTGCGCACTCTCGCAGACCGGTTGCGAGAACATCTTGCCGGGCGCATCGGCGGGAAGCGCCGCGTCGATGATGTAGGCCGCCGCCAGCCGCTGCTTCATCGGCTCGTTCTGGAAGCGATCGGCGAGGAGCTTCTGCACGTAAAGACCGCCTTGGCCAACACCAGCGATGATCACACCGCGTCCACGATTGTCCTGCGCCACATAACGATCGAAAGCGTCGAGCACGTCCTTGTAGGCAAGCAGGAACGCCCCATCTCCTTCGCCGCCGACATTGATCTCCGACCACAGCGAGGCTTGCCGATAGCGCGGCGCATAAAAGGCCCCGAGCTTGGCGAACGGCGCTGCATGGTTTGGCAGGATGCGATTGAGAAGCCTCTCGGACGCGTCCGGATCATCGATCGCCACGTTCCAGTCGTCCCCGTCGAACGAGGAAGCTGGATGGACGAAAAAGACATCAACGCCCCAAGGCGTTTCCCACGCTCCTGGTGGGGGAACAGCGGGACGCGCAGCCCAGGATTCCGGCTTCGAATAGTCAGGCCGCGGTGGCGCTGGAGTCGATGCGAAGCGGCCCGGCGGGTGCACAGCCATGCGGAAGAAGCTGTCCTGCAGGACAAGCCATCCAAGACCAAGAACAACCACGGCGCCCGCCACGGATGCGATGGCGATGCGTCTCACTGTTGGATCCTTGATCATCACAGCCGCCGTCCCGGAGCCCTGCGGATCGTTAGCGGCATTGCCTATGTGCGTCCACGGGAGCGCGCCGCCGGCTGCTTCCTGCAAGGCGGAAACAGCATACCCGATATTTCACGTACGCATGGCCGGAATCAGGCCAGAACTGGCCCGGCCGAGGGAGTTCCATGCCGCTGAGAAAAACACAGGAGGCGATACGGCAGTCCCGGCGCAGGGCGCTGGAAGCGCTGCGCAACTGGTTCTTCACCGGGATCGTGGTGGGCGCGCCGATCGGCATCACGATCTGGCTGGTGTGGAGTTTTGTGTCGTTCGTGGACAACCGGATCAAGCCGCTGATCCCGGCTGAGTGGAACCCGGAGACATATCTGAGGTTTGCGCTGCCGGGGCTGGGAATTGTGGTCGGAGTGCTGGGAATTGTAGGGGTTGGAGCGCTCACTGCGAACCTGGCCGGCAAGTCGATGCTGGCATTCGGCGAACGGATGCTGACGCGGGTGCCGCTGGTGCGCTCGATCTATTCAGCGCTGAAACAGGTGTTCGAGACGTTTGCCTCCAGCGAGGCGTCATCGTTCAAAGAGGCGGTGCTGCTCGAGTACCCCGGGCCGGGCCTGTGGGCGATCGGTTTCATCACCAGCCGCACGCCTGACGCAGAGGTTGTCGATAAGGTTGGCGAAGCAATCGCCGTGATGGTGCCGACTTCGCCCAACCCGGCGATGGGACACCTGGTCTATGTGGCGCCCGACAAGCTCAAGAAGCTCGACATGAGCGTCGACAGGGCGGCGAAGCTTGTGATCTCGTTCGGGATACTTTCGACGGAGCAGCTCGTCGACACGACGCCAGGCTCGCGCATTCCGACCCTGAGCGGGAAGTAACGCCTGCGACAGTATGGGGCAGCCCCACGCGCCGGCGGCTTCGGCCGATGCATCCTATGAAACCGTTCTGGTGGCGAGCCCGGGCGCATGCTAACAGCGACCAGCCAACCGGGGGCGGGATGGAAGCTCAACCAACTGTCGAGGCCAATGCCGCCAGACTGCGAAAGCCGTGGCGGAAGGGGTGGTTGACGGCGGCGTTGATCCTGCGGGGCATCGTCGGTGCACTGTCGGTCGTGGGCCTGATTTCCTACCTGGGACCGGCCTTCCTCCAGGACTTCCTGACCCTGTCTCAGGCGGTGACGCAATACTGGACCGCAGCCGTCATCGTCGCGATTGAATGGCTTGATCCTTACCTGCCGTTTGAACTCGACTACGGACCGGCCGAGCTCAACTTCATCGTCTTCGTCTTGGTCCTGGTTTTTCCTGCCTATCTCGGACAAACGCTTTCGAAGGGCGGCTGGCTCGCCTGGATCGGGGTGGTTGGTACGCTCCTGATCATACCGCTCGGGGTCATCGCCTTTGCAGGGCCGGGCGATATCAGCCTCGCCGGGGCATGGGCTCATTGGGTGTGGATCGCGTGGACGGTTGGCGTCGTCGTGATCCTCATCGAGCTCTACCTGAATCTGCGAACGTACTTCGTGGCGCTGGTCTGCAGCCTGGCGGTCATCCTCACGCTCGAAGGATTGTATTACACGCCGACAGCCCAGGAATGGATTCGCGCAGCGACCGAGTGGCTGCATGCACAAGCAAATGGCTTGACTCGCGGCCTGGCCGATCCTTGAGGTCGGGCTGCACGGCAAATCGGCGCGCGCCTGCCTTCCGCCGCGAAGGTATCGAATACGCGCAGCCCCTGGCCCGCGGCGGCTTTCAGCTCTCTCCCTCCGTCACCATGGACGCGATCCTTGGAGCAAAGAGATCGCGGGCTCGGCGAACGGCGATGCCGCGAGCGCCTTCGAGATTGGGGTCAGCCATCAGGATTGATTTGGCGTCAGAGCGTGCGGTCTCGATGAGGGATGTGTCCTGCGAGAGGTCGAGGACACGGAAAGTGGGCAGGCCGGACTGGCGCAGGCCGAGGAGATCGCCCGGACCGCGCAGCTTGAAATCGGCCTCGGCGATCTCGAAGCCGTCCGTGGACTTTCGCAGGATGTCGAGGCGTTCCTTGCCGCTGTCGGTCAGCGGGGGCTGATAGAGCAGGAGACAACTCGACGCCTTCTCGCCCCGGCCGACACGGCCGCGGAGCTGGTGGAGCTGGGCAAGGCCGAACTTTTCGGCGTGCTCGATTACCATGATGGTGGCCTCAGGCACGTCGACGCCAACCTCAATGACGGTGGTGGCGACAAGGACACCCGCTTCGCCGGCGCGGAAGCGTTCCAGCGCCGCGTCGCGGTCCGCAGCAGGCATGCGCCCGTGGACAAGTTCGACAGGCGCGTTGACGTGATCTTCCAGCACTTCCTTGCGGGCCTTGGCAGAGGCGTCGCCCGCATCCTCGCTGTCGACCGCGGGGCAGATCCAGAAGGCGCGCTCGCCACGTTCGACGGCGCGAGAGACGGCGGCCATGACCTCATCGATGCGCGTATCGGGCACGGCGGCGGTAGTGACCTCCTGACGTCCGGCAGGTTTTTCGCGGATGAAGGACATGTCGAGGTCGCCATGGACGGCGAGCGCCATGGTGCGCGGGATCGGCGTGGCGCTCATCACCAGCATGTGGGGCGAGGCGCCTTTTGCGGTGAGTTTGAGGCGGTCGGCGACGCCGAAGCGGTGCTGTTCGTCGATGATCACAAGCGACAGCTCGGGAAGGTCGACGTCGGACTGGTAGAGCGCCTGCGTGCCGGAGAGAACCTGTATCTTTCCCGCGGCGACATCGTCGAGAATCTGCTGCCGCGCAGCGCCCTTGTCGCGTCCTGTAAGTGCGGCGACGCGGACGCCGGCAGGTTTCAGGAACTTGCCGATGGCCTCCGCCTGCTGGCGGGCGAGGACTTCAGTCGGCGACATCACCGCCGTGACGCCGCCATCGGCGGCGACCTGTGCAGCAGCAAGCGCTGCGACGAGCGTTTTTCCCGAACCTACATCGCCCTGAAGCATGCGGCGCATGGGGATCGGGCGGCCCATGTCGATCGCCACCTCGGAGTAGGCGTCCATCTGGGCGCGCGTCGGCTTGAAGGGGAGCGCCTCGACGATGGCGCGTTCCGGGCCAAGAGCGCGGGGGATGGCCGGCGCATGGCGGCGTTCGCGGGCGAGGCGCGCCTGTCCCATCGCCATCTCGCGGGCGAGGGCCTCGTCATAGGCGAGGCGCAGGCGGGCAACGTGGAAACCGTCGGGATCGTACACCTTGGGCTGATGAAGCCGCAGCAAGGCCTGGTTGAAAGACGGCCAGTGGTTGCGGGCGAGCAGGTGCGGGTCAATCCATTCATCGAGCTCCGGGATCTTTTCCAGCGCGGCCGTCATGAGCTTGCGCAGCGCCTTGGCCGTAAGGTTTGCCGTCATGGGATAGACAGGCTCGACCTCCGGCAAGTCGGCGTCATCATCCGCCTTCATGACGTGGTCGGGGTGCGCCATCTGGCGCGTGCCTTCGTAGTCATCGACCTTGCCTGAGACCATGACGCTCTCGCCGACCTTGAAGGTGCGATCGAGCCACTGCTTGCTGGCATGGAAATAGATGAGCGTCAGGAAGCCGGTCTCATCGCGCAGGCGTATACGCGTGGGCCACTTGCCCCGGCTGGGCGTGACCTGGTCGACGATGGCGGTGACCGTGGCGACCTCGCCGATCTGCAGCGCCTCGATCGAAGCGCGATTGCGCCGGTCGATCCAGCTGACGGGCAGGTGGAAGATGAGGTCCAGCAACGTCTCGCCGCCGACAAGGCGCGCAAGGATCGGCTTAACCTTCGGCCCGACGCCGGGAAGGCTGCCGATGTCGGCATAGAAGGGATAGAGGACCGGATCGCGCATGACTCAGGTCAAAGTAGAGCAGTTCGGCGGGCATTGGCAGGGGCGCTACTGCTCCATCAGACGGCCGTAGAAAACGATGGCGGACACAAGAAGAGCCGCCGGGATCGCTATCTGCAGCCAGCGATGCTTGCGGAAAACCGCCGCGGCGATCGCGGCGAGGGCGAGCATCGTCTGGACCACAATGTCGCTTGTGAGCGGAGACTGGTCTGCTGCGATGTCGCTCATCAGGACAGACTGGATGATCGCAAGGAACATGAAGATCGCATAGGCGATCTGGTACTTGCGACCGTGCCTTGCGTGGAAGCCGCGCAGGTCGATCGGGCCGTCGTCCGGTATTGGCGGCGTGGCGAGGGCGCAGGCAATGAAGGCGACAATGGCCAGTGCGAGCGGCGGGATCGAGGTTTCGACCTTCAGGGAATAGCCTTCGCGATAGCCCCAGGACTTAAGCCAGAACGTGACCTGCAGGTCGAAAATAACGAGCGCCCAAAGGGCCCAGGCAAAGGAAAAGTGGACCCGGCCGGCTTCCTGGATCAGCCGGGCGACTCCCAGCAGCAGCGTGGCGACGCCCAGCGAGACCACGAAGGACAGAAGGACGGTGAAGAATTCGAAGGAGGCCATGCGCCAGTCCCTGCGCGGTTGGGATGTTCTAGCGGAGTTGCAGGGTTTCGGGCAGGGCTGATTTGTCGCCGGTACGCATGCCCTCTCCTTGAAGATGATCGCTTCGCGATCCTTCAGGATGGGGGCTAGAAAGGCGACGGAGGAAAGCCCTCACGCAGAGGGCCGGCGAAGCCGGCGTCTCGAAGCTCGAGGGCGTCCTTGCTGAGGGACGACAGAGCCGCATGAGCGATATCGAAACCCGCCGCCGGAAACTGGAATTTCGTGCGAGCCGGCGCGGATTCCGTGAGCTGGACCTGTTCATGCGGTCGTTCGCCGAAGCGCATCTCGCGGGGTTTGACGAGCGGCGGCTGGATGAGTTCGAGCGGGTGCTGGACATTCCCGACCAGCACGTCTTCGACTGGATCATGGGGCGTGCCGAACCGCCGCAAAATCATCGGTCGGAAGTGCTCGACCTGATGTTGTCCTTCCGATATTCCCCGCCCACATAGCGGAACTAGTCGCGAGCAAGGACGCTGTTCAAAGCGCCCGGGCGGGCGAACGATTCCTTTGAGCGAAGCGAAACGATGCGGACCATCCCTTGAGAGTCTGGGACTCCATCGCCAGCCAGACGAAGCCGGTTCGGGTCTTTGAGGCGCCGTTCATCGCGGACGTGCGCCTTTTCTCCGCGGCGGCGCTGAAGCGTGGCGGGGCGTCGCTCTACATCGCCCGCGACGACCGCCACGCCATGATGGCGATCTCCGCCGCGCGGTTCTTTGCACCGGACCTGGAGGTCGTGAGCCTGCCGGCGTGGGACTGCCTGCCCTATGACAGGGTGAGCCCGTCGCCGGGTATCGCCGCGCTGCGCTGTGCGACGCTGGCGAAGATGGCCGCAAAGTCCGTCCAGAATGCAGGCAAGGCGCCGATGCTGGTGGTGACGACGGCGTCTTCGGCGGTGCAGCGCGTGCCGCCGCGCTCGCATATGTCAGCGGCGGCGTTCGTGGCGCGCGTGGGCGAGAGCGTGCCGCTGGATCGCATCCAGGTCTATCTCAACATCAACGGGTATGTGCGCACATCGACCGTGCGCGAGGCGGGCGAGTATTCGATCCGCGGCGGCATCGTAGACATTTTTCCGGCTGGGTTGGTCGAGCCGGTGCGGATGGACTTCTTCGGCGACGAGCTGGAGGCGGCGCGCTACTTCGACCCGGAGACACAGCGGTCAACCGTCGAACTGAGGGAGATTGTGCTGGCCCCGGTGAGCGAGGTGGACTTCTCGGACCAGGCGCTGTCGCTTTTGCGGAAGAATTTCATCGCAGCATTCGGATCGCCGGGCGGGGACCCGACCTATGAAGCGGCGCGTGAGCGCATCCGCCGGCAGGGCGTCGAGCAATGGCTGTCCCTGTTCTACGAAAAGCTCGAGACAGTCTTCGACTATGTCGGCGGGAGCGCGCTGATCGGGCTCGATCCAGCAGCAGCGGAGGCGGCCAGCGAACGAATTGCACAGGCGGCCGAATACTACGAAGTGCGAAAGTCCTCCGGCGCGGCAGGCGGAACAACGGTGCACGTGCTGCCGCCGGAGGATCTCTATCTTTCGCCGAAGGAACTCGGCGAGGCGCTGAATACGCGAGCGACGGTGACTTTCACGTCGCAGGATGCGCCGGAGAAAGCTGAGGGCCTGCATGGGCGGGCAAAGCCGGGGCGGAGCTTCGCTGCGGAGCGGGCCAATCCGGACGGCAACCTGTTCAATGCGGTGGCCGCGCACATTCGTAGCCGGCAGCAGGCCAGGAAGAGTGTAATCATAGCAGCGTGGAGCGCGGGGTCGGCCAGCCGGCTGACCGGCATTCTCGAAGACCACGGCATCAGGGATGCGAAGAATGTCTCGTCTCTGAAGGAGGCGGCCGCCAGCCATGTTTCGGTCGCAGAGCTGGCGGTCGAGACCGGGTTCGAGGACGATGACATCGTCATCATATCCGAACAGGACATGCTGGGCGACAAGCTGGCCCGCCCGAGACGGCGGAAGTCGTCGGCCGCGGTGATCGCGGAGGCGGCTGCGCTTTCCGCCGGCGATCTCATCGTGCACGTCGAGCATGGCGTCGGGAAGTACGAGGGCCTGCGGACCGTGACGGTGAATGAGGCGCCGCACGACTGCCTCGAACTGATCTACGCAGGCGGCGACAAGATTCTGCTGCCGGTCGAGAACGTTGAGCTGATCTCGCGCTATGGAGCGGAGAGCGGCGAGGGCGCGCTGGACCGTCTCGGAGGCGGCGGATGGCAGTCGCGCAAGGCGCGGGCCAAGAAGAAGATCATGGACATGGCGGACGAGCTGATCCGCCTCGCCGCCGAGCGCGAACTGAAGCGGGCGCCGAAGACAGACACCGCCGATGGGGTGTTCCGCGAGTTCTC
Source organism: Hyphomonadaceae bacterium (assembly GCA_036554545.1). Classification (GTDB taxonomy): domain Bacteria; phylum Pseudomonadota; class Alphaproteobacteria; order Caulobacterales; family Hyphomonadaceae; genus UBA7672. The sequence goes on along the minus strand of DATBNA010000174.1, from coordinate 8,008 downwards.
GGCGCGGTTCCCCTATGAAGAGACAGACGACCAGCTTTCGGCCATCGAGGACGTGATCAAGGACCTGACATCGGGCAAGCCGATGGACAGGCTGATCTGCGGCGATGTCGGCTTCGGCAAGACGGAGGTGGCGCTGCGTGCGGCCTTCCTGGTGGCGATGACCGGGCTACAGGTGGCCGTGATCGCGCCGACGACGCTGCTGGCGCGGCAGCATTTCCAGACCTTCGCCGAGCGCTTCGCCGGCTGGCCGATCAAGGTGCGGCAGCTGTCCCGGTTCGTGTCGGCCAAGGAAGCGGCGCAGACCCGGGACCAGATCAACTCGGGCGAGTGCGATGTGGTGATCGGCACGCACGCGCTGCTCGCGAAGAGCATCAGCTTCAAGCGGCTCGGGCTGATCGTTGTCGACGAGGAGCAGCGCTTTGGCGTCAAGCACAAGGAACGGCTGAAGGAGCTGAAGGCCGACGTGCACGTGCTGACGCTGTCTGCGACACCGATCCCGCGCACGCTGCAGATGGCGCTGACGGGCATACGCGACCTGTCGATCATCCAGACGCCGCCGATCGACCGGCTGGCGGTGAGGACCTATGTGGTCGAGTTTGATCCGGTGACGATCCGCGAGGCGCTGCTGCGCGAGAGATACCGGGGAGGCCAGACGTATTTCGTGGCGCCGCGTGTGGCCGACCTGCCTTTCCTCGAGCGCTTCCTGCGAGAGCAGGTTCCAGAGGTGAAGTTCCTCACGGCGCATGGCCAGATGGGCGCGACCGAACTCGAAGACACGATGGCCGATTTCTACGACGGCAAGGCGGACGTCCTGCTGGCGACGACCATCGTGGAGTCCGGCCTCGACATTCCGCGGGCCAACACGCTCGTGGTGCACAGGGCTGACATGTTCGGCCTGGCGCAGCTCTATCAGCTTCGTGGCCGTGTGGGGCGCGCCAAGCTGCGGGCCTATGCGTACATGACGACGCCGGAGGACGAGGCGCTGACCGAGGGCGCCGAGAAGCGGCTGAAGGTGCTCCAGTCGCTCGACAGCCTGGGGGCGGGCTTCATGCTGGCGAGCCACGATCTCGACATGCGCGGCGGCGGCAACCTGCTGGGAGAGGAACAGTCCGGTCACATCCGCGAGGTCGGCGTCGAGCTTTACCAGCAGATGCTGGAGGACGCCGTGAAGTCGTTGCGCTCCGGGGAGAAGCTGGACGGGCACGAGGTGGCCGATGAATGGTCGCCGCAGATCGACATCGGTGCGGCGGTGCTGATCCCGGAGGGTTATGTCGAGGACCTGTCGACGCGCCTGTCGCTCTACAGGCGCCTTGCAGACCTTGTGTCGGATGAAGAGCGCGAGGCGTTTGCGGCAGAACTGATCGATCGCTTCGGGCCGCTGCCGGATGAGACAAAGCAGCTGCTTGAAATCACCGCCGTGAAGATCCTCTGCAAGCGGTTGGGCGTCGCGAAAGTGTCGGCCGGACCGAAGGGCGCGCTGCTGGCGTTCCGGCAGGATGCGCCGCTCGATGGCGCCAAGCTGATCGCCTATGTGCAGAAACGGCCGAACGTGCTGAAGCTTCGGCCTGACATGAAGCTGGTGGCGGGCGGCGCCTGGCCCGACGCGCCTCACAGGCTTGCCGCGGTCAAGAATCTGCTCAAGGACATGAGTGACTTTGCGTTGAAGTAGGATGTGACCATGGCAGGCAGGCTTGATGGGCGGATCGCACTGGTGACGGGCGCTTCGAGTGGGCTAGGTCGCCGGTTTGCGGTCGTGCTGGCGAGAGAGGGCGCGAAAGTTGTCGTCGCCGCGCGGCGCAAGGAGCGGCTGGACGATCTTGTGAAGGAGATCGGCGCGGACAAGTCCATGGCGGTCGGGTGCGATGTCACGAAGGAGGAGAATGTCATCGCGCTCTATGACGCCGCCGAAAAGCGATTTGGCCTGGTGGATACAGTCGTGAACAATGCCGGCGTGACCCATTCGGACAATGCGTTGACCCAAAGTGTCGAAGAGTTCCGCAAGGTCATAGACCTCAACGTGACGGCGGTGTGGATGGTGGCGCGTGAGGCGGCGCGGCGGCTGATCAAGGCAGGGCCCGATGCGTCACCGCGCGGGCGGATCGTCAACATCGCCTCGATGGCGGGACGGTACGTGATTCCGAATGTGACGGCCTACAACTCCTCCAAGGCCGCGGTCGTTCACATGACGCGCTCGCTTGCGCGTGAATGGGCGCGCTATGGCGTCAATGTAAACGCGCTGTCGCCGGGATACGTCGCCACCGAACTCATGGGCGACTGGCTTGACCAGGAGGGTGGACAGAAGACGATCGGCAAGACGCCGCGGCGGAGGATCATGGACGAGGAAAGCCTCGATGAGGCGATTCTGTTCCTCTGTTCTGACGGCGCCAAGTTCGTCACGGGAACCGACGTGCTCGTCGACGATGCACAGAGCATGTCGTGATCAAACTCTGCGCTGCCGGCATGCCGTAAGGTGAAGACGCGGCATGAGTTTACCCGTGAGACTTGACGCGCTCCCCGGCTCCCGACTTTGGTCGGGAAAACGGAGAGGAAATCGCAGATGGCGTCGGGCCCACTTACGGGAGTCAGGATCGCAGAGTTTGCCGGCATCGGGCCGGGGCCGTTCTGCGGAATGCTGTTCGCGGACCTCGGCGCGGATGTCGTCAGGATCGACAGGCCGGATACGCGCCCGGGCGCCGACTTCATCATGGGACGCGGCAAGCGGTCGATCGCGATCGATCTCAAAAACGCGCAGGGCGTCGAGGCGGCCCTTGCGATCGTCGACAAGGCGGATGCGCTTATCGAGGGCTTCCGGCCTGGCGTGATGGAGCGCCTGGGCGTCGGACCGGATATCGTTCTGAGACGCAATCCGAAGCTGGTCTACGGACGCATGACGGGCTGGGGCCAGACCGGCCCGTGGTCGACCATGGCGGGACATGACATCGACTACATTGCGCTGACAGGCGCGCTGCATACGATGGGCCGCAAGGGCGAGCCTCCTGCGCCGCCGCTCAATCTCGTCGGCGACTATGGCGGCGGGGCGCTCTATCTCGCTTTCGGCGTGTTGGCGGGGATTATCGAGGCGCGTTCGTCAGGCAAGGGGCAGGTGGTCGATTGCGCCATGGTGGATGGCGCGGCGTCGCTGATGAGCATGTTCTACGCGATGAAGCATATCGGCGTGTGGAATGCGGAGCGCAGCGACAACCTGCTCGATGGCGGCGCGCATTTCTACGACACGTATGAGTGCGCCGACGGCAAGTGGGTCGCGGTTGGGGCCATCGAACCGCAGTTCCACCAGGTGCTGGTCGAGAAGCTGGGGTTGAGCGAGGAGTCTTTCCCGGCCCGGATGGATCGGACGCACTGGCCGGCCTACTCGCAGAGGATCGCGGACGTGCTGCGCAAGCGACCACGCGACGAATGGATGAAGGTGTTCGAAGGCACGGACGCATGCGTTGCGCCGGTCCTCTCCATGGACGAGGCGCCGAAACATCCTCACAACGTCGCCCGCGACACATTCCAGACAGCGTTCGGCGTAGTGCAGCCCGGGCCCGCTCCACGCTTCTCCCGCACGGCGGGAGCGATCAACGGCGCGCCCGCGACAACCGGACGGCATTCCAGGGAGGTGCTGCAGGCCTGGGGCGTGGCGCCGGAACTGGCGGATTCCTACCTGAAAGGCGGGGCGGTCATCCAGACCTGAGGGCTGGGCGTCTAGTTCCGGATTCGGTCTGAAATGTGTCTGGAGTCAGTGACTTCGGCTTATTTGTTCCACCTGAATTCGGGACAACAACCGCCACAGTCCGTGTTCAGACTCACTTCTATAGAACGAGCACATACCGGCGGGACGCCTTGAAGTCCCTCGATGGTTCCCCCGGTATCTGTTCCTGTGTAACTGGGCCGGCGCCTCAAGCGCCGGCCCCTTCATTTCCAGTCCGCCCGACTTTCGGCCGAATACTCGCCCCGCACGTAAGGTCGCGGTGACTTTTCATCGATAATCGGTAAAAGCCGACCCAAGAGCTCCGGGGAGTGAGTGGATGAAAGTCGCCTGGTTTGCCGCGATTGCGGCGATTCTGTTCTGCGGTCCGGCCTGGGCCGACGCCAACAAGCAGACCAAGGGGAATTATGAGGACAAGTTCCGCCAGCTTGAGGTGGACCTCCCAACCCCCAATACGTACCGGACGGCGTCAGGCGCTCCCGGCGAGGCTTACTGGCAGCAGCAAGCCGACCATGTGATCAGCGCAACGCTGGACGAGAACGCCAAGCGGATCACCGCCAGCGAGACGGTCACCTACAAGAACAACTCGCCGCACTCGCTCAGCTACGCCTGGTTCCAGCTCGACCAGAACCAGTTCAAGCAGGACTCGGTCACCCGCAGGACAGCCACGGCGACGCCGGCGGCGAATGGCGGCGACCAGATCAGCATGACGGCGCTGCGCCAGCTGCAGTCGTACACCCAGACGCCGCATGGTTTCGAGATTCAGTCGGTCACGGACGGCGCGGGCAACGCGCTGCCTTACGTCATCAACGACACGATGATGCGTGTCGATATGCCGAGGCCGCTGCGGCCAGGGCAGACACAGGTGTTCAGGATCAGCTGGGCGTTCAACATCGTCGACAACAACCTGTTCGGCGGACGCGCGGGTTATGAGCATTTCCGGGAGAACGACACCTACGTCTTCTTCCAGGCGCAATGGTTCCCGCGCATGGTCGCCTACACCGACTACACGGGCTGGCAGCACAAACAGTTCCTGGGACGCGGCGAGTTCACGCTCGAGTTCGGGAACTATGATGTCTCGATCACCGTGCCCGCAGACCACATCATGGGCGCCACAGGGGCGCTGCAGAACCCCAACCAGGTCCTGACCGCCGAACAGCGCAATCGGCTCGCCCGGGCGCGGCAGACATTCGACAAGCCCATGTACATCGTGACGCCTGAAGAGGCGCTGGCGAACGAGAAGGAAGGAACGACGGCTACCAAGACCTGGCGCTGGAAGGCGGACAATGTCCGCGATTTCGCCTGGGCGTCCTCGCGCAAATTCATCTGGGACGCGATGGGCGTCGACCAGAAGGTCGGCGGCGACGTCCTGGCGCAATCCTTCTTCCCGAACGAGGCCGATCCGTTGTGGTCGCTCTATTCGACGCGGGCCGTGGCGCACACGATCGACGTCTATTCGAGCTTCTCTTTCCCGTATCCCTATCCGACCGCGCTCTCGGTCAACACCTGGCTGGCGGGCGGGATGGAGTACCCGATGATCTCGTTCAACGGCTACCGGCCGGTAAAGGACGAGAAGACGGGCCAGAAGACCTACACGCGCAACGCCAAGTACGGCCTGATCGGCGTGGTGATCCACGAGGTCGGCCACAACTACTTCCCGATGATCGTCAACTCGGACGAGCGCCAGTGGACGTGGATGGACGAGGGCATCAACTCCTTCCTCGAAGCGCAGGCGGAGCATCTGTGGGAAGAGACATTCCCGGTCGGCGCGCCCGGCTTCCCGAACGTGCTGGACTCGATCACGTCCTACATGACCAGCGCAGATCAGGTGCCGGTCATGACCAACTCTGAATCCCTGAAGCAGTTCGGGCCGAACGCCTACACCAAGCCAACGGCTGCACTGACTGTGCTGCGCGAAACAGTGATGGGCCGGGAACTGTTCGATTTCGCGTTCAGGCAATACGCCGAGCGCTGGATGTTCAAGCGGCCGACGCCGGCGGATTTCTTCCGCACGATGGAGGACGCCTCGGGCGTCGACCTCGACTGGTTCTGGCGTGGCTGGTTCTATACCACCGATCACGTCGATGTGGCGCTGACCAGCGTGCGCGAATACCGCCTCTCAACCAAGGACCCGAACGTCGAACAGCCGCTGGCGCGCGAACGGCGCGAACAGCGTAATCCCGAGCCGCCGACCGTGACGGGCAACAAGGCGCAGGGGCTGCAGACCTATGTCGAGCGGCATCCGGATGCGAAGGACTTCTACAACGAGAACGACGAGTTCGCGGTCAACAACAAGGACCTCAACGACTTCGCGACCTACCAGGAAGGCCTCAAGGAGCCGGACAAGTCGGCGCTGGAGCGAGCCCTGCGCGAAAACCCGTTCATCTATTTCGTGGATTTCCAGAACGTCGGCGGCATCGTTTCGCCGCTGCCGCTGAAATTCACCTATGAAGATGGATCGACCCGCGAGATGATGATCCCGGCCGAGATCTGGCGCTTGAACAACGAGAAAGTGACCAAGCTGTTCGTCGAGCCAAAAAAGGTCGTGTCGATCGAGCTGGACGCGCGTCACCAGATCGCGGACGCGGACCATGCCAACAACGCCTACCCACAGCGCGTCACGCCGAGCCGCCTGGAGGTGTTCCGCCAGACCAATCCGACGGCGCGGAACCAGATGGCGGATGCGCTGGTCGAGCTGAAGGCCAAGGAGCAGCCGGCGTCTCCCGCCGCGCCGCTCCAGCCGGGCGCAACGTCGCAATGATGGCGAGGGGCCGCATGCTGACGCGCAGGCTGGCGATCGCCGGCGCCTGCGTGCTGGCTGCAGCCCCGCCGGCCTTCGCACACCGGTCGCAATCGGTGCTGACGACCATCAACTGGAACACTGCGACATCGACGCTCGAGGTGATGCACCGCATCCACGCGCATGACGCCGAAGTGGGCCTGATGCAGGCGACCGGATCGACCGGGAACGTCGACATCACCGTCACGCGCAATCAGGCGCAGCTGATGCTGTACGTCGAGAAGCACTTCTCGGTATCGGGGCCGGCCGGCCGGATCACGCTGTCGCCGCTTGGGGCAGAATTCCAGTCGGAGGCGATCGTCCTCTACCGTGAGGCGAAACTCGATGGACCCCCGGCGGAGCTGGCGATCGACGACCAGATCCTGCGTGACGTCTTTGACGGACAGACCAACCTGGTGAACGTCAAACTCGACAAGCGGACGCGTACATTGATCTTTTCCGGCAAGGACGGAGTGAAGCAGGCGAAGGATCTGCTGTAAGCGCTCTATGGCGTCCGCGAAACGCTCGCGATAAAAGAGTGTTTGCGGGGGTGAGGGCGCAGGCCCAAACCAAGGGGGACTGATCCCCAATGAAGATCTTCATCTTTCTGGTGCTGGCGATCCTGATCGGCGGCGGCGCCTTCGTCGCCTTCCTGCCTATGTCGATGGCGGCGGATTTTGCGTCGAAGCAGCTTCCCGATCTCCACTACAAGGAAGCAAGCGGCAGCGTCTGGGACGGCAAGCTGACCGAAGTCGTCGTGGGCGAGCAGAAGATCGGCGATCTTTCCATAAAGGCGGATTTCGGCTCGGTTTTCAGCGGCAAGGCGGCTGGCAAGGTCGGCCTGATCCGTGAAGGCTTCACCGGCGAGACCGATCTCGCTTATCCGCTCGGCGGGGGCGCTCTCGAACTGACTGGCCTCAAGCTGTCAGGCAAGGCCGGCTCGGTGCCCGGCATGCCGCAAGTGGTTGCGACCAGCGGCGGCGATTTCGCCCTTGAGCTCCGCGAACTGAAATTCGCCGGCAACGCCTGCGAAAGCGCCAGCGGCGAGGTGTGGACCGACGCCTTGGCGAAGATCAAGCACAAGGGCTGGGTCGGGCCGGAATTACGTGGACCGGTGACGTGCGTGGACGGAACGCTTCGCATCGACGCGCGGGGCCGGGCAGTATCCGGCGAGGACGTGTTCGCGAAAATGAGCATCAGCAGCCGGCTGGACATGGAGCTCACCGCGACCGTGGTGAACGCGACAGGTTCGGCCCTGGAGGCGCTGACCGACCTTGGTTTCAAGCCGGAAGGGGATGTTCTTGTGATCCGGCAGAGTCTGGGCTCCTGACCGGGCCCGCAATTGCGCGATTTGGCGGTTCAATCCGCTTGACCCGGGGGGCGGCGGCGCCTAAACCCTCGTCCTCCCCAGCCAATGCGGGTGTAGCTCAGTTGGTTAGAGTGCCGGCCTGTCACGCCGGAGGTCGCGGGTTCGAGCCCCGTCACTCGCGCCATTGGTTTCAGGGACTTGCGCGGCCGTC
>DATBNA010000144.1:0-1929 GCA_036554545.1 Hyphomonadaceae bacterium | reverse complement strand
GTCATCCACGATGTGGTCCGGTCATAGGGTCGCAGGAGCGAGGGGCTTGGCTTCGGCGTTCGGCCCTTGTCTTTTCAGCGATGATCCGGCTTCACTCCGCTATTGCGGAGCGACCCCGCCGATTCCCGAGCCCATTATGCGACTGACCCGTTACTTCCTGCCCATTCTGCGCGAGACGCCGAAGGAAGCGGAGATCGCTTCGCACCGGCTGATGCTGCGCGCCGGCCTGCTGCGTCAGGAGGCGGCAGGGATCTATGCCTGGCTCCCGCTCGGCTTTCGCGTGCTCAAGAACATCGAGGGAATCGTGCGCGAAGAAATGAATCGCGCCGGCGCCATCGAACTCCTGATGCCCACCCTGCAGCTGGCGGACCTCTGGCGGGAATCCGGCCGCTATGATGCTTACGGCCCCGAGATGCTCCGTATCACCGACCGGCATGAACGCGAGCTGCTCTACGGTCCCACCAACGAAGAGATGATCACAGAGATCTTCCGGGCCTACGTGAGAAGCTACAAGGACCTTCCTCTCAATCTCTATCACCAGCAGTGGAAATTCCGCGACGAGCGGCGCCCGCGTTTCGGCGTGATGCGCGGACGTGAGTTCCTCATGAAGGACGCCTACAGCTTCGACATCGATGAAGCCGGCGCACGCAAGGCCTATAACCGCATGTTCGTCGCCTATCTCAACCTTTTCGCGCGGATGGGATTGAAGGCGGTCCCGATGCGTGCCGACACCGGCCCCATCGGCGGCGACCTGAGCCATGAGTTCATCGTGCTGGCGGAAACCGGCGAGAGCCAGGTCTACTGTCACCGCAATCTCGTCGACATGGGCGCGCCCGGTCCGGATGTGGACTGGTTCGGCGATCTGCAACCGCTGGTCGACAAGCGCACATCGCTCTACGCAGCGACGGAAGAGATGCACGATGCCGCAGCGTTCGAAAAGATCCCGGAAGACCAGCGTCTGTCGGCGCGTGGCATCGAAGTGGGCCACATCTTCTACTTCGGTACAAAGTATTCGGCGCCGATGAAGGCGGAGGTCGCCGGACCGGACGGCAAGCCAACGCCAGTGCAGATGGGCTCCTATGGAGTCGGCGTGTCGCGTCTGGTCGGCGCGATCATTGAAGCGAGCCATGACGACAAGGGCGTCATCTGGCCGGTCTCTGTCGCGCCGTTCGAAGCTGCGGTTGTCAGCCTGCGGAATGACGACGCGGAAGTAACCAAGGTCTGCGAGAGCGCGTACGAACAGCTTCTGAATGCGGACGTCGATGTGCTTTACGACGACACTGCCGAACGCCCCGGCGCCAAGTTCTCGACCATGGAGCTGGTCGGCGTGCCGACGCTGATCGTGGTCGGCCCAAAAGGCGTCAAGGCCGGCGTCGTTGAGGTGCGGGACCGCAAGAGCGGCAAGGTCGACGAGATGAGCCTCGATGCTGCTATCAAGCGCGTCACCACATCGAAGGCCGCCTAGATGGACGTACGCGCAACAGCCGTCGAGCCCAAGGTCATCGAGCGTCCCTTCGGGCCGTTCGAACGGATGCTGGCGTTGCGCTACATCGGCGCCAAGCGCGAACATGGCGGCCTGGCCTTCATCTCCGTCGTTTCGGTGATCGGCATCACGCTTGGCGTCTGGGCGCTGATCCTCACCATGTCGATCATGAACGGCTTCCGGCTGGAGTTGATCTCCAAGATCATCGGCTTCGAGCCACACGTGTTCGTTATCACCAACGGCCTGCCCAAGCCGCAGGTCGATGCGTTGATGGAGGACATCCAACTTCGACCCGGCGTGGTCACGGTCGAGCCCATGACGGAAGGTACGGCGCTCGCATCGGCGCCGGCGCTCGGTCGCAGTGATGGCGTGCAGGTGCGTGGCGTTCGCCCTGAAGATATCCGCGCCAATGCGCTAATAGCGGGCAGCATCACAGAAGGGCGAAG
>DATBNA010000087.1:0-2840 GCA_036554545.1 Hyphomonadaceae bacterium | reverse complement strand
TCTGCGCATCCGCGCCCTCATCCGCGTGATGCAGGCGCCCGAGCGCTGGATCGCCCGCACCGCCCGCCGCCTGCGCGCCGACGCCGCCCTGCTCGCGCGCCTCTGCACACTTGCGCCGCCGATACTCCGCAAACCCAAACTCGACCGCGGCGCCGACCCGCCGCTCGAAGCCGAACTCCGGGACGCCCACGCCCGCGCCTTCGACACCAGCTGACCACCGCTCATCGCAGCTTCACCGCCCCCCGCCGGTCACGCCGGCGGGACCGCGAACTTATGTCTGGAGAACATCAGATGCCGCAGCCCACTCTGTAATTCCCGGCGCGGCGGTAGTAGAAAAGGAATGCGACGCCCCTCAAAGGGGCGCGGGGGATCATGATGGCGGTCGAGGGCGGCAATCTCAGGGTTTTCATTTCCTACGCGCGAAGCGACGCCAGCGCCTTCGCCGAAGAGCTGCTCTGTGGCCTCGAGGTCGCAGGCTTCGAACCCTTCCTCGACCGCCACGACATCGCCGGCGGCGAGGACTGGGAGGTCCGCCTCGGCAAGCTGATCGAGGCGGCGGACACGGTGATCTTCGCCCTGTCGCCGGCGTCCGTGACGTCGAAACGCTGCGCCTGGGAAGTCGAGCGCGCGGCCGGGCTCTCGAAGCGCCTTATCCCCATCGTCGCGATCGATGTGCCGGAAGCCAGCATTCCCGAGCGCCTGCGCCGCCTCAACTTCATCTCCTTCGCCGGCACATCCTTCGCGCGCTCGCTCGGCGAACTCGCCGGCGCGCTGCGGGTCGACCTCAACTGGATCCGCGAACACACGCGGCTTGGAGAGCTGTCGCACCGCTGGAAGGAGCGGTCGCAGCCCGAAGAGCTTCTCCTGCGGGGCGCCGAACTTGCCGGCGCGCAGGCGTGGCTTTCGGCATGGAAGACCGGCGCGCCCGAGCCTACCGGCCTGCACCGCGATTTCATCGCGCGCAGCCAGCAAGCCGAAGACGCCCGGCAAGGCGCCGAGCAGAAGAGGCTGGCGGAGATCGCGGCCAGCCAGGCCGCCAAGGAAGAAGCGCTCAAGCGCCTCTCGCGGCGGACGGCCTTCGGCCTTGCCGGCGCGGGCGGCCTCACGCTGGGCGCCGCCGCGCTGGCGTGGTGGGGCAACGACGCCGAACAGCGCTTCCGCCGCGAACGCCTGAAGGCCGAGGAGGCGGCGGCTCGGGAAGAGAAGCGCGTCGCCGAGGCGCGCGCCGCCGCCATCGAGGAAGGCATCCAGAGCCAGGCGATGCGGCTGGATCTCCAGGGCCAGGTGACGGCCTACGCAGCGGCGGCCGACAGCGTCGCGATGGACGGCGCGCCGGGAAGCACGAACTCCCCCTATACGGAGTCGGTGCTCTCGGAGCTGCGCGACCGCTCGCGTGGCATGCTCGACGCCGTCATGCGGGCCAGCACGCAGGTCGTCGAGAAAACGAAAGGCGTGCAGCGGCCATTCCTGTCGACAGACCTCAACGCCGACCTCTATCTGCTGCGGCAGCCCCAGCTGCGCCGCCGGCATGCCTTCTGTATCTCGGTCGAGCGCTACGACGACGAGAACTCCACGCCGCTGCAGAATGTCGGCAAGGATGCAGAAGCGTGGGAGGGTTTCCTCAAGCAGGCCGGCTTCACGGTCGAGCGGATGACCAACCCGACCTTCGCGGACATCCAGAGGAAGATCTACACCTTCGAGTTTCCGCCGCTGCAGCACAGCCAGAACAACTGGGCGCCGAAAGCCAGCCCGGTCCGCAGGGCCGGCATCGTCGTCGACAAGACTGGCGGCTCCGTTCGCGCCACCACCTCCGATGCAGACTATCCGGTCCCGGATGCGCAATCGAACACGTTCCTCGCGGTCTTCTTTTCCGGCTATGGCCTCTCCCTGCAGGGCGAAGACTTCCTCACCGCCCGCGACACCCGCGTGAAAATCGGAAGCGACATCTCGCTGGAGAGGGCGATCTCGGTGACCGAGATGCGCTACCGGCTGAGGCAGGCTTTCCCTCTGTCCGCGCTCGTATTCGACACCAATTTCTGGCCGCTGGACAGGGAGCTAAGTCCGCTCGGCGCCTCGCCCTCGCGCGACCGCTAGGCGGCGTGGTTTTCCGAAGCGGTCCGGGCTATGATCAGCTGGTCTGCGCCCCAGGCGCGAGGCAAAGGGAGGGGACTTACATGCTCATGAAACTGATGCAGGCCGCCGTCTGCGCCGGCCTTCTGTCGTTCGCGGTCCTGCCAGCGTCGGCGCAGGAACGCGTCAAACGGGCGCCGAATATCGACAGCTCCAAGATGGACGAGAGCGTCCGGCAATATCAGGACGCGGTGAAGTACTATCAGGCCGGACAGCTCAATCTCGCGGAAAAGGAGCTGGAGAAATTCCTCGGCCGTGTCGGCGAACACGCCGGCGGCAACTTCCTCATGGGCATGGTCCGCGTGCAGCAGGGTGATTTCGAGAAGGCGCGCACCTCTTTCCGCACCGCCGTGAAGCTCGATCCCGCCATGGTGTCTCCGCACGGCTGGCTCGGCGCGGTCGAAGCCGTGCTCGGCAATCCGGCGGCGGCGCAGGAGCAGAAGGCCGAACTCGAAAAGATGAAGACAGCCTGCGGCGAGCCCTGCCCGAAGGCGGCCGAATTCGCGATGGAAATCCGCCGCATCGACGAAAACGTCGCCATGGCCGCCCGCGCGCAAACGCCGGGGTGACGGATTGCGCCAGCCACGCAGCTCCCAACGGATCATCCCCGGACAAGCAAAGCGCGCCCGGAAGATCCCGGACCAAAGCTAGTTCGCGCTTCCCTCACACCTCAACGCTGCCGATAACCGGATCGACGATGATGATCATGT
>DATBNA010000085.1:0-3642 GCA_036554545.1 Hyphomonadaceae bacterium | reverse complement strand
TTCTCGGCGAGTTCAGCGATCTCGATGCCATGCTCGGCGATGAGCGCCTTGTTGGCGCTGACGACAGGCTTGCCGGCCTTGAGAGCGGCTTCGACGGTCAGCTTGGCGGGACCATCGGAGCCGCCGATGAGTTCGACAACGACATCGACATCATCGGCTGTGGCGAGTTCGACCGGATCATCGACCCAGCGAAGCTTCGAAATGTCGACACCACGATTGCGCGATTTCGAACGCGCCGAGACAGCAGTGACGATGAGCTTGCCTGGAAGGCGCAACTCGTCCTGCCGTTCGATCAGCTTGAGCAGGCCGCCGCCCACGGTTCCGAGGCCGGCGACGCCAAGCCTCAGCGTCCTGCTACCCTTTGGCGCTGTCATCCCGCGGCCTTGCGGATCGGGGTAACTTCAGCCGTCTTCGCCGGTTTTTCGGGCTTCGCCTTGACGCCGTTGGCCTCCAGGAATTTGCGGACGTTCCGCGCGGCCTGGCGAATGCGCTGCTCGTTCTCGACGAGCGCAAGGCGGACATAGTTGTCGCCGTGCTCGCCAAAGCCGGCCCCGGGGGCGACGGCGACATGCGCTTCCTTTATGAGGCGCAGCGAGAATTCGAGCGAGCCGGCTTCACGGAACGGTTCCGGAATCGGCGCCCAGGCAAACATGGAAGCCTTGGGCTCCGGGATTTCCCAGCCAGCGCGAGTGAAGCTTTCGACCATAGCGTTGCGGCGCGTGCGGTAGATCTCGCGCATCTCGGTGACGCATTCCTGCGGGCCGTTGAGCGCTGCGGCGGCAGCGACCTGTACTGGCGTGAAGGCGCCGTAGTCGAGGTATGACTTCACGCGGGCGAGCGCTGCAATGAGGCGCTCGTTGCCGGCAGCGAAGCCGACGCGCCAGCCGGCCATGGCGTAGGTCTTCGACATGGACGTGACTTCGACGGCGATGTCCTTGGCGCCTTCGACCTGCAGGATCGAGGGCGGCGGATCGCCATAGTAGATTTCGGTGTAGGCAAGATCGGAGAGCACGAAGATCTCGTGCTTCTTCGCGAACTTGACGACTTCCTTGTAGAAGTCGAGTTCGACTACCTGGGCGGTGGGGTTGGCCGGATAGCAGACGACCATGGCAGTCGGCGGAGGCACCGAGTGCTTCACCGCGCGGCCGAGGTTGGAGAGGTATTCTTCCGGCGAATGGGCCTGCACCGAGCGGATGGTGGCGCCGGCCATGATGAAGCCGAAGGAGTGCAGCGGGTAGGACGGGTTCGGCACGATGATGGTGTCGCCGGGAGCGGCGATCGCCTGCGCAAGGTTGGCGAAGCCTTCCTTGGAGCCAAGCGTGACGACGACTTCCCTGTTGGGGTCGAGCTTCACGCCGAAGCGGCGGTCGTAGTAGGCGCTGAGCGCACGGCGCAGGCCCATGATGCCCCGCGAGGCGGAATAGCCATGCACGTCCGGCCTGCGGGCCGTCTCGCAGAGCTTGTCGACGATGTGGGGCGGCGTCGGCAGGTCGGGATTGCCCATGCCAAGGTCGATGACGTCGGCGCCCTCGGCGCGGAGGGCAGCCTTGGAAATGTTCACCTGCTCGAAAACGTAGGGCGGGAGCCGCCTGATCTTGTGGAAATCCAAACGCATGGGTTTCACCTGTGCCGGACCCGTTGGGTCATCGCCCAGACGGGGTAAAGGATTCTGTAAAGCCGTAACGTAACGGCCGCTATGGGGTAAATTTCACTACAACGAGGCCGGATTAGGGAAATCCGGTCAGGGCTGGGCGCCTTGCGGCGGCGCAGCCGTCCCGTCCACCTCTGCGCGCCATTGCGCCGCCTTAGCTCGGATCTCCTCTTCGGTGAGGGCCGGCGGGGCATTGGCGATCTGGGTCTCGACCTCTGCTGCTTCCTTGCGGAGATCCTCAGCCTCGGCTTCCCATTGGGCCAGCGCGCCTTTGACGCCTTCGGCAGTCGGAATGTCCTTGAACTCGGGATAGCCCTCGCCCTTCACCTCGACCGCCTTGGCCTGGAACCATTCGGGGGCGATGGTCGAACGCTGCATGAGGTCCGCGCACCCACCCAGAAGGGCGGCGCCGACAGCCACGAGGCTGATAGCGGGGGCGCGGAGCATATTAGGATCCCGTGATTGCGCTCACTGGCGTTACTACCTAGGGAAAGTCGACCGGTTTGGCGAGCCTTCAAGTTCACCAGACTACGGCAGGGAAAGGCATCCCCAGATGAACGGTGACGGGGGCAAACCTCCGGCGGACAACGCAAAAAACGGGCAAACCACGCCTGAAGGAACAGATCTGTCCGATGTCAGCTTCCAGCGGCTGGGCCAGCGGATTGCTGATCTTTCGCGTGAACTTTCAGACATAACAAAGCTGGCGGGTCAGGCAGCGCCGCGAAAGCTGGAGCTTGAGGCGGCGGCCTCCGCCTTCAAGACGTTGTCCGAAGCCTACGCAAAACAGCCTGACGCCTTCCAGAGCGCGCAGCTCGACCTGTTCGGCCGGCAGAGCGATGCGCTGCAGCAGATGTCCATGGGCGCGCCTGCGCCGGAGGCGGACGCCGACAGCCGCTTCGCCGACGAGGCCTGGCGCGAGAACCCGTTCTTCGACTTCGTCCGCCGCATCTTCCTCGCCCAGTCGAGCTGGGCAGAGAACCTCGCCTGGAACGCGCCGGGGCTGTCGGAAACCGAACGCCGCCGCGCCGCTTTCTTCATCCGGCAGGCGACGGCCGCGATGGCGCCGTCCAACCTGCTCATGGGCAATCCGAAGGCGCTGAAGGCGCTGTTCGACTCGGACGGCCAGTCGATACAGAAAGGCTTCAAGCAGCTGCAGGACGATTTCGACGCCGGCCATGGCCGCATCAGCGTCACGCAGTCGGACCCGGATGCATTTGAGCTTGGCGTCAGCCTCGCCGTCACGCCGGGCGAAGTGGTGTTGCGCAATCCGCTGATCGAGCTGATCCGCTATCACCCGGCGACGAAGACAGTGCGCCAGAGCCCCGTGCTGATCTTCCCGCCCTGGATCAACAAATACTATGTGCTCGACCTCACACCGCAGAACTCGCTGGTGGCGTGGCTGCGTGACCAAGGCTTCACCGTCTACATGGTGTCGTGGCGTTCGGCCGACGCCGAGACCAAGAACTACAATTGGGATGACTATCTGAAGCTCGGCGGGCGAGCGGCGCTCGACTGGGTGCATGGCAAGCACAAGGCGCCCGTCAACATCGCCGGCTATTGCGTGGGCGGGGCGCTGGCCTCGATCCTTGCAGCGCGGCTGGCGCAGGATGGAGATGATCGTGTCGCGTCGCTGTCCCTGCTGGCGGCGCAGACGGATTTCTCCGAGCCCGGCGATCTTGGCCTTTTCATCGACGACAATTCGATCAGCGGCATTGCGCAGATGATCGACGAGGCGGGCGGGGTGATGCCCGGCGAGGCGATGCGCGATGCGTTCAACCTGCTGCGCCCCGAAGACCTGATCTGGCGCTATGTCGAGGAGCGCTACCTGCTCGGCAAGGAAGCGAAGGCGTTCGACCTGCTCTACTGGAACTCGGACCAGACCAACCTGCCCGGCCCGCTCCACCTGGCGAGCCTCAAGCGGCTCTATCTGGACAATGCGCTGGCGAAGGGCGCCTTCGAGGTCGAGGGCAAGACGATCGACCTCAAGGCGA
>DATBNA010000072.1:0-2157 GCA_036554545.1 Hyphomonadaceae bacterium | reverse complement strand
GGGATGACGCCTTCGAAGCCGCCATAGTCGAGCGGATGGTCTTCGGTGCGGACGGCGAGGCGCTTGTCGGCGGGATTGAGGCTGGGGCCCTTGGTGACGGCCCATGAAAGAAGCACGCCGTCGAGTTCGAGGCGGAAGTCGTAGTGCAGGCGCGTGGCGTCGTGTTTCTGGACGACGAAGGAATTGCCCTTGCGCTTGCCGACCTTTCCTTTGGGTTCGGGCGTTTCGCGGAAGTTGCGCTTGGCGCGATAGGTGGTGAGGGAGTCAGGCATGGGAGTCTGTCCTGGCTCTCAGCCAACGCCAGTGAGCCCGCCCTCGTGGTTCGACGGACGCGATCATGGCTTCGCCAAGATCGCTGCTCACCATGAGGGCTATTCTTCTTTCGTGGATGTTGGAGGAGCCCTCATGGTGAGCAGCTTTCGCTGACGAAGTCAGCGGAAGCGTCCGTCGAACCACGAGGGCGAGCTTGCAGATGCCGGTCGTTGACTCGCTGGGAGGACGGGGGGCCATCAGCCGGCCTTGCGTTTTTTCGCCGTGGATTTGCGGGCGGCCGGGTGCTTGCGCGCAGTTGACTTGCGGCGTGCGGGCGAGCCGGCGGACTGGTGCGTGCGCGTCTCGCCGCCGCGTTTGGCGACGGATTTGCGCAGCGCATCCATGAGATCGATGACGTTGGAAGATTCGGACAGCTCCTCGTCGCTGGCTGCGGTGACCTTGCCCTTCTTGCGCTTTTCTTCGATCAGGTCCTTGAGCGCGGTCAAATAGTGAGACTTGAACTTTTCCGGGTGGAAGGCGGAGGTCTTGCGCTCGATCAGCTCGGTGGCGAGCGACAGCATCTCCTTGTCGACCTTTACATCCGGGATGGAGGAGAAGACTTCCTTGGGGTCCTTCACTTCCTTTTCGTAGCGCAGGGTCTCGAGCAGCAGGCCATCGCCTTCGGCGCTGACGGCGACCAGCTGGTCCTGGCCGCGCGTCGCCATCTGGCCAAGGCCGACCTTGCCGGACTTCTTCAGCGCTTCGCGGATGACGGCGAAGCCTTCGTGGGCGATGTCGTCGTCCATCGGGACGACGTAGTAGGGCTTCTCGAAATAAAGAGGGTCGATCTCGTCCTTGTCCACGAACTGGACGAGGTCGATCGTGCGCTTGCTTTCGAGCTTGATGGCGTCGAGCTCGTCGTCTTCGAGCGTGACATATTCGTTCTTGTCGACTTCGAAGCCCTTGACGATGTCGGCGGTGTCGACTTCGCCGACGCCGGGCGCGACCTTCATGTAGCGGATGCGTTTGCCTGAGGGCTTGTGGATCTGGTGCAGCGGGATGGAGGCGGACGATTTGACAGCCGTGTGCAGCTCGATGCCGATGGTGACGAGCGAAAGGCGCAAATGCCCCTTCCAGTAAGCGCGGGAGGCCATGGGGGTTCCGTGGGTCTTAGAGGGTGCCTGCGCGAAAAACGCGTGGAAACCCGAGTCCGTTCCGGCTTCAGGACGGCGTTGAGGGCGCCTCGGGCGCGGGCCGGTTGAACATCGGCAGCAGCAACATGCCGAACCCCACAAATATTGCGATGTCGGCGACGTTGAAGGACCACGGGTTGTGTATCCCGCAACAGGACACGTTGATGAAGTCGGCGACCGCGCCCCAGTTGAACCTGTCGATTGCGTTTCCGATGGCGCCGCCCGCGGCGATGCCGAGGCCAAGTGCGCTTAACATGCGGCGGCAGAACATCGCGCCAACCATGAGGCCGATGGAGGCAATGCCGGCGCCGGCCGCGAGGATGTAGCGGGCCATATCCCCGCCGCCCGACAGCAGGCCGAAATTGACGCCGGTGTTCCAGGCCATGCGGAAGGTGAGACCGGGAAAGACGTGGGCTTCGCCGGTCTCGCGCAGATTCATCACCACGACGACGAGGTATTTGCTGAGCTGGTCGGCGGCGAGGATGGCAAGCGCAGCAGCCATGGCCGCGAACAGCGCGCGCCGCGAGGTCAGAGGCTTCTGAAGATCTTCCGGCATGGCTGCTCCCCGATGGACATTGGCGGGGATGCGTCCGGCGGGCAAGCCGGTTAAGCTGCCGATGAAGATGCGCCGGAAGATGCGCGCCCATGAGGGGAGGTCGGTATGTTCGGCAGGGTTCTGGCCGTTGTGGCGTGCGTGCTGGTGATCCTCGCC
>DATBNA010000057.1:0-7203 GCA_036554545.1 Hyphomonadaceae bacterium | reverse complement strand
TTGCGCCTGCCCCCCGGCGGGCGCTTTGCTGGCGTCCGGCGAACATCAGGAGCGCTCGGAATGGCCAAGGTGATCGGAGTGGGCGGCGTGTTCTTCAAGTCGAAGGACTCCACGGCGCTGACCAAATGGTATGCAGACGTCCTCGGAATGCCGTTGCAGGACTGGGGCGGCATTCTCCTCCTGCCAGACGCCATGGCCGCCCATCCAGGCGCCGCCACAGTGTTCAGCCCGTTCAAGCAGGAAACCGATTATTTCGCGCCGTCGATCAAGGAGTTCATGATCAATCTCGCGGTCGATGATCTCGACGGCATCCTCGCGCAATGCGCGAAGCACGGCGTCACGCCAGTGAAGACCTTCCCGGACGAGATGAACGGCCGCTTCGCCCACATCATGGACCCGGAAGGCAACAAGATAGAACTCTGGCAGCCGAAGCCGATGGCTTCGTAGGGTGGATTGAGCGAAGCGAAACCCGCCATCACGCCAGCCCGCTCGCCTTCAGCGCCTTGAAGGCGCGGATCACTATGGCCAGGCGATGCTCCATCGAGCGGTCGCCGCCGTTGGAGTCAGGATGATACTGCTTCACCAGAACTCCATAGCGCTCGCGGATCGCCTTGGGCTCGGCGGCATGTGGCAACCCCATCTCGTCCAGCGCCCGGATCTGCAGCCGCGTGCGTTCGCGCACCCGCCGCTCGCCGGCGTCTGATGCCGGTCCGTTGTAGAGCCATTCCCGGCCCCGCCAGCGGCCAGGGTTGTTGAATTGGGCTGCCCTACCAGCCGCGCCGACGGGGCCGCCGCCGAACCGCCACGTCGGCTTGTGGCCAAAGCCGGCCGAGGCCTGGAATGCGGTTATCTCGGACTCGGTCATCCCTTCGAAGAAGTCGTAGCTGCGGTTGTATTCGGCGGCATGGCGCTGACAGAACCAGTGACTGTCCTCCGGCGCGACGCGCTGACCGGGAACCTGTACTGTCCGCGCGGCGAACGGCTTGGGCGCCTTGCACACGCCGAGATCGTCACAACCTTTGTGGTCGCAGCGGCGGACGGAATCCTCCGCCTTCCGCCGTCCGCCCGGGGGGTTGACGCGGATGTCGACGAACTTGACGCGATAGTCGCGCCGGAAATCCTCTGCGAACGACATGGGCTCGATCTTGGGATGCAGACGTTAATGCCGCAAGAATTGACAACACGCGCAGAGCGCATTCGTGCCGCACTGATTGCAGCTTTTTCGCCTTCTGTGCTTGAGATAGTGGATGAATCGCATCTCCACCATGGGCATGCGGGGTCGCGGCCGGGTGGGGAGACACATTACTCGGTGAGAATAAGCGGCGGCGCGCTGACCCCGCTTTCCCGACTTGCCCGTCACCGGGCGGTCAACGACGCTCTGGCGGCCGAATTCGCCACTGGCCTTCACGCCCTTTCTATCCGCGCAGACTGACCGGCCTTCCCCCGCAAGGGAAGGCCGGCGCTCAGGGAGGAATGCGAGAAGGAGGTCTGGCGTGGGTGGCGTAAACGGGCGGCGCCCCCGACAGGGCCGCCCGCCACCCAGGATCAGGCCAGAGAAAAACGGCCCGTCCCCTAGGCGAAATCTCTCCCGGAGCGCGACTGCCGGATACTAGGGTTACCCCCTGAATTTTCCGGCACGTGAATGCGAAATTCGGTATGTTCAGATGATCAGCTTCAGCTTGGTTGCAATCCGGATCGCGTCGATCATGTTGCGCGCTTCGAGCCGCCGCAGAATCTCCGTCACATGGCATTCGACGGTCTTCTCATGCCGGCCGAGCTGCAGGGCGACCTGTTTGTTGGAGAGACCATCGGCTCGCATCAGGAGCACCTTGAGCTGGGTCCGGGAAAGCTCGCGCTGCCCGTTGTCGACGTTTTCCTCGTCCTCCGCGATCTTCAGCATGCGGGCGCCTTCGTTGGCAAAGACGTCGCAGGCGACACGCAGGGCCGCGCGAGCCTTGTCGCTGCGCACCAGCTCCTTGCCGCCGACCATCACCACCGCAGTTCCGCCAGTGTCCAGCGTGACGCGCTTGGTGAAGCCATCCTTCATGTCGGCCTCACGCGCCCATCCCATGACTTCACGCCCGGCCTTGTCGATCGCGACGCCGCGGGTGAGTTCGCTCCAGTAGCCATAGGCGCCGCCGCGCACCACCGCGTTGAAGATGGGATCTGTCGCGTCGTAACCGCGCTCGAGATAGGCTTGCTGCCACGGGCGCGGCAGGTTGCTTATCGAGCGCTCAATTGTGAGTTCGCCGGCTTCACGACGAAGATAAAGACACGCATATCGGGTCGCACCCAGCGACTCGACAAGCGTCAGGAGACTGGCGCCGAGAGCCTTTCGACTTTGAAGACCAGGCGCCTGGGCGGCAAACGCCAGGGTACGTTCGGCCAACATGAATCTAGTCTGCGCCCCCCTCGAGGACCCCAGTTGCTCCCTCCTCCCTAGCTTCACCCTAAAGGGGAGTCGCGCGATCAGGAAGTGCCTGACACTTCTTCGATCAGGAATTGCCGCAACTGCGATAGGTCGGCGCCCGGCTGGATGAAGGCCTTGCCGATTCCTCTCGTGAGGATGAGCGTCACCCTACCGTTGATAGCCTTTTTATCGTGCGCCATGTGCGCGAGCAGTTCGTCGGCGACATAGGGACCGCCGCCAAGATCGGGGACGCGAGTCGCAAGACCGAGAGCATTGAGCAAGCGCGCCGCCCGCACCGCATCCTGACCCGGACACAGGCCGAGCTTCACCGAATAGCGCATCGCCATGGCCATACCCGCGCCGACAGCTTCACCGTGCAGGAGCGTCGCACGGTATTCGTTCGACCTTTCCAGCGCGTGGCCGAACGTGTGGCCGAGATTGAGCAGTGCGCGCTCTGCCTTTTCCGTTTCATCGAGCGCGACGATGCGGGCCTTCGATGCGCAGGAGACGCGAACAGCTTCTGCAAGCGCGGACTTGGCGCCGCTCGCCAGCGCTGCGGCGTTGATCTCGAGGAAGTCGAAGAACTTCGGATCGTCGATCAACGCATACTTTGCGACTTCAGCGAGACCCGCGGCGCGCTCGCGCCTGGGGAGAGTGTCGAGGACGTCGAGATCGGCGAGCACAAGCACGGGCTGGTGGAACAGGCCGACCATGTTCTTGCCTGCGGCGGAGTTGATCGCCGTCTTGCCGCCGACGGATGAATCCACCTGCGCAAGCAACGTCGTCGGAATCTGCACGAAGCGGGCGCCGCGTTTCAGGAGGCCGGCTGCAAGGCCGGCGAGATCGCCTATGACACCGCCGCCAAATGCCAGAATCAGATCGTCCCGCTCGGCGCCCCTTTCGATCAGCGCACCCAGCACATGGTCGAGCTCGACGAAAGATTTCGATCCTTCGCCGGGGGGCACGCGCACGATGTCGAACCGGATACCGGCCGCGCCGAGCCCTTTGCCGAGCGTGTCGAGGTGCAGGCGCGCCACCGTTTCGTCGGCGACCACGAAGACGCGATCCCGGCCGGCCTTCATCAGCGGGCGGATCTTCTCGCCGGCATGCGCGAGCAGGCCATCGCCGATAAGGATGTCATATCCCCGCTCGGCAAGTTCGACGCGAACCTTCGCCCTGACGCCAGTATCGCTCATTGAAATCCCAGAGCTTCGCGGATGGCTTTTACTGCTTCGGTTGCAGGGCCGTCCCCGGAATCGACGACAATATCGGCCTCGGCATAGATCGGCGCGCGCGAGGCTTCGAGATCGGCCAGCACCTGTTTTGGATTGTCCCGCTTGAGCAGCGGCCTTGTGTCGCGCCGGCTGACGCGCTTCCAGATGACGTCGAGATCGGCGCGCAGCCAGACGGTCGTCGCCTTGTCCTTCATCAGTGCGCGCGTGGCGGCGTCCATGAAGGCCCCCCCGCCGGTCGCCAGCACGATGGGCGGGCCGTTGAGCAGGCGCTCGATCACCCGCCGCTCTCCTCGCCGGAATTCGGGTTCGCCCAGCTTGTCGAAGATTTCCTGCACGCTGAGGCCGGCAGCCTTCTCGATCTCCTCGTCGCTGTCGACGAACGGCGAATTAAGGCTTTCGGCCAGCTTGCGCCCCACTGTGGACTTTCCCGCACCCATCAGTCCCACCAGCGCGATCGTTCGCGCCAGCCCACCGCCCGGCGAAGCGGTCGAGCTGGACGCCGCGCCGCCACTTGCGGAAACGCTGCTGTGAGCAGACATGACTTGCCCTGTATCCCGAACCGCCCGCTTATACCCGGCAGGGCTGAAGGGGCAAATTAAGGGTCGCGGGTTCACAGCTAAGCGTGCTGGACCCTTGCACAGGGCTCTGGTTTCATTCTTCAGCCTGCAACCGGCGTGGGGGCACCTCGCCGCACCTGTACTGGAGGACGCCATGCGGCGTGGAGGATTCTCGAGACGGCGGAGCGGACCGTCGGCCAAGACCATCGGCATCATCGCTGGCGCCGTCTTCGTTGTCTTTGTCGGAGCGGTGTTCTGGTTCTCCGGCCAGGCGGAATCGCGCAAGCCCGAACAGGCCGAGATCCGCGTGGAGGCGACAAATGTCGGCCCGCAGACTCAGTAAGGTCGCAGCGGTCGCGATCGCGCTGGCTGCGCCTGCTTTTGGACAGGTGTCTTCGGCGCCGCTTGCACAGGTCGATCCCTGGGGCGTCGGCTGGCTTGCGCGAGCAGACTCGACGCCGGCTGCAATCTGGGCCAACACCACGACCGACGCGGTGGCGCCGCTGTTTGCGGAGCTGGCGCCGCTGCAGCTTTCGCCGGCGACGCGAGCGACGCTTCGGCGCATCGTGCTGTCCGCCTCCAAGGGTCCCGAGGACGGCATAGTCCTGATCCCCGAACGGCTTCGCCTTCTCGAACAGCTTGGCGAGACCGAACGCGCGCTCGACCTGCGCAAGCGGTTTGCGGACCAGCCATGGAGCGCGGACTATGAGCGGCGCGCCAGCGACTTCGATCTCATCGCCAACCGCAAGGACGCCGCCTGCGGCCGCACCGACGGAAAGCGGCCCGACGATGCGACGTGGATGCCTGTACGCGCCGTCTGCCTTGCCCTCAACGGCGACATGAACGGCGCAACGCTGATTGGCGAGAATCTACCTCCGGCGGCAGATGGCCAGTCGAGCGTCTGGCTGCTGAGCGCGATCTCGGCCATGGACCCGGCCGTGAAAACCCGGCCAGAAGGCCGGTACGCCAACGCTTTCGATGCCGCCGTTTCAGTCGCGGCCAAGCTCTCTGCGCCGCCGGCTGCATTTGCGTCGCTGCCGCAAGACATCGCTGCCGCGATCGTGCTGCATCCCAACGCGACCACCGAGCAAAAGCGAGGCGCCTTGCGCGCCGCAATCGACAGCCCGCGGATCAAGGCCAGCGATGTCGCGGGGATTCTCGCGGCGAAGGACGAGTCGCCTGCGCCGAAGCCGGTGCGGGGAACACAGCCTACGGCGGATTTCCTGTCGCTGGCGATCGATGCGGCCGGCAGCGCCGAGGCCGGGCCAGAGGCGAAATCCGCAGCCATCGCCGCCGCGCTCAAAGGCGTGGAAAGCCAGGCCGATTTCCGTATCGCTGCGATGGCGCTGTCGGAGGCGATCAAGGCGCTGCCCAGGGGACCGGCGAATGCCGAAACCTTTGCGCGCGCGGCGCTGGCCATGGGCGACACCAAGGCTGCAGCCGAGTGGCGCAAGGAGATGGACGAGGCCGCCGACCCCTGGGCGGCGGCGCGCATCGACCTTCTGCTGTCATATGCCGGCGTCAATGCGGGCAAGGCGGGCGAGATACTTGACCGGCTGATTGCGGCCATACCGCCTGCGCCGGAAGCGACGGCGATAGCGGCGCGGACAGCTGCTGCGACGCCGGCTGCGCGGCAGCTCGATCTCCGCCGCATCGAGAACACGCGCGCGATGTTCCTGCTTGCGGGCACCGGCCGGAATCTTTCGCCTGAGCAGCGCGCCCTGCTCTTCACGCAGAAAGCCGCCGGCCGCGTCGTATCAGACGCGGCCATCGCGCGGATCGCCGCTGCAGTCGAGCAGGACGCCAATGGCGAGGCGGCGATGGCGGCGCTGTCGCTGATGGGCCCGGACACTTCGGCGCTTTCCTTTGCGGGGCTGGCCGATCTCCTTTCGCTGCTGCGCAAGGCGGGATTCGAGAAAGAGGCCGATGCCATCGCGCTTGAGTCGCTGCAGGTGTGGAAGGCGCTCTAGCGTTTTCGACCGCTGACTTTTGGCGTCTCCTTCGGCTCGAGGGCGTAGAGCGAGCGATAGAGGTCGAGGTGCATGGCCTGCCGCTTGAGAGGGTGGCCGTAGACCCAGATAGCGCGGTCGATCGCAGGGATCAGGTTCTCCGGGCCACCGCGCCAGCGGCTTAGGCGGCCGAACATCAGCGCGCTGGGCGCCAGTTTTCCGCGGAGGAAATCGAGCAGGTCGCTGGCGAAGCATTCCATGCCGGCGGCGTAATCGGCGAGTTGCGCCTTCTGTTTCAGCAGTTCGAAGCGGCCGGCCGGGGGATCATACTCGAACATGTGGTCGGCGTTTTCCGAGACAGCGCTGATCGCGAAGCGCGCCTTCGGCTTTGCCGCGCCAGGCATCGAATAGAGGGCGCGGAACAGCGGCGTCCCGTAGAGGAATTCAGCGAAGGCAACGAGGCGCTCGGTGAGTTCTTCCAGTTCGCCCGGCTGAAGGTTCATGCGGCCTGATGCGGGCTCGACCGTACCAGGCGTGACTTTCGCGGGCGCATAGGTGCGGTCCGGCCACTGATCCTTCGGCGGCGTGCGAAGGAAAGGCGAAGCGTCCTCCACGCTGATGATGCGATCCCTGGCTATCGTGATGCGCCCGC
Source organism: Hyphomonadaceae bacterium (assembly GCA_036554545.1). Classification (GTDB taxonomy): domain Bacteria; phylum Pseudomonadota; class Alphaproteobacteria; order Caulobacterales; family Hyphomonadaceae; genus UBA7672. Next base: position 400 of record DATBNA010000057.1, on the reverse strand, counting down.
CCGGCGCGGGCGCGATGAAGCGCTCTTCGGGTCCGAGCTTCTGGAGGCTCGCGAACAGGATCTCGGAGTCGAGCGCGAAGAAGGTGTTGTTCATCCACATGCGCGAGCCGGTGAAGGAGAACCCTCCTCCGCACATGACGGATGCCAGCGGCGGCGGCGGGCGGCTGATGTGGTCGGCGATGAAGCGGGCGATGATCGGCAGCTGCGCCGGCGGCCGGCGCGGCGGCATCTCCTGGAAAGACATGTTCATGACGTTGTTGGCGTAGCACCAGAGGCCGGGCGCCACGCCGCGCTGGCGAAGCTGCGCCTCGATCGCCGCGGAAACCGTCACGTCGACGGCGGAGAAATAGCTGCCGCCATCCTTTGTGTCCTGGACGAGGAAGGGCATCGTCTCCCACTC
>DATBNA010000029.1:0-5509 GCA_036554545.1 Hyphomonadaceae bacterium | reverse complement strand
GGTTCGTACGATCCCGTCCTGCTGGCAATTCTCGCGGGCACGATGGTGCTCGCAATCGGTTTCTGGTCCGCTGCGCTGCTTTCGAGGAACAGGCCGGCATGAGCGATCCCTTTCCCGTCGTGATCCATCACAACCAGGAATGCGGCACGTCGCGCAACGTCCTGGATGTCATCCGCGCGGCGGGATACGAGCCTGTGATCATCAACTATCTCGAAACGGGCTGGACCCATCCGCAGCTTCTCGCGCTGTTCGCCGCAGCGGGACTGACGCCGCGCACGGCCCTGAGAGAAAATAAGTCCCCGGCAGCCGAACTGGGCCTCCTCGATCCTTCGACCAGCGACGCCGCCATACTCGACGCGATGACGGTTCATCCGGTTCTTGTGAACAGGCCGATCGTGGCGACTCCCAGGGGCGTGCGTCTCTGCCGCCCCAGCGAAGTTGTTCTCGACCTTCTCGACCGCCTGCCGCCCGGCCCGCTCACAAAGGAAGACGGGCAACTGATCATCGACACGCAAGGGCGGCGGGTGGTGTAGTCTTGCGTTTCCGCGCAACGGCCGGAACTTCTATTCACCACGCCCGGCGCCGGCGTGACCCGCCGTTATGCCCAAAAGTCCACATCAACCCGCCGCATGGACTTCCCCTCTCGATTCTGGTCTATCGCCCCATCGTTTCTGGACTGCTCGGGACAACCTATGACCGGCAAAATCGTCACAGTTTTCGGCGGATCCGGCTTCCTCGGCCGCCAGGTCGTCCGCGCCCTCTGCCGGCAGGGCTGGCGGGTGCGTGTGGCGATGCGCCGGCCGCACCTCGGAGGCGATGCCCGTCTCGCCGGCGATGTCGGCCAGGTGCAACTCGTCCAGGCCAATGTCCGCAACCGCAACTCGATCAAGCGCGCGCTGGAAAACGCCGACGCGGTCGTGAACCTCGTCGCCGTGCTCTACGAGCGCGGCTCGCAGACCTTCAATGGCACGATTGCCCTTGGCGCCAGGAATATAGCGCAGCTCGCCGCCGAAGCCGGCATCAAGAAGCTCGTCTATGTCTCCGCAATCGGCGCATCGGCTGACTCGCGTTCGGGCTATGCCCGCGCCAAGGCGCAGGCGGAAGTATCGACGCTGGAATCCGTGCCGACGGCGACGATCCTGCGCCCCTCGATCATGTTCGGTCCGGAGGACGGCTTCTTCACCCGCTTTGCGCGCATGTCGCGCCTCACGCCGATCCTGCCGCTGATCGGCGGCTCGACGAAATTCCAGCCCGTCCATGTCGGCGATGTCGCCGACGCCGTCGCCGCCGCGCTGGCAAAACCGGAAGCAGCGGGCCAGACCTACGAACTCGGCGGACCGCGCACCTACACGATGAAGGAGCTGCTGCAGTACATCACGCGCACCATCGACCGCCCGCGCGTGCTGCTGCCGATCCCGATGCTCTTCGCAGCCCCGCTCGGCTACACCATCGGCGCGCTGTCCAAGCTCAACCCGTTTTTCGGCCCGCCGCTCACCGGCGACCAGGTGCAGATGCTCAAGGACGACAACATCGTCTCGCCCGGCGCACGCACTATCGAGGATCTCGGCGTCACCACCCTTGAAACCGTCGAGACGATCGTGCCGACCTATCTCTGGCGTCACCGTCCCTATGGCCAGTTCCATGCCATCCGCTCGGACGAGTCATCCCGCGCCGACGCATGAAGACTTCAGCCCCCAGTCGAAGACTGGGAAAAGCGGGCTGAATGGCCGGAGGGGCCGACCGCGAAGCGGGCGGAGAACGCTTGCTTCCTTCCCTCGCCCGGCTAGCTTTCCAGTCGGGACGATTGGATGGAGTGGGACATGCTAGTCGACTATGCCGGCATGAACGCTGCGGAAATGGCGGGCTGGCTGCTTATCGCAACTGCCGTCGGTTTCCTCGGACGCATCCTGGTCAAGGGCAAACCTTTCTTTGGCCTCTGGGGCGACGCCGTGGTTGGCCTGGTGGGCGTCTTTCTTGTGGGCACGCTGATGCGAGCCTTCAATTTCGACCTTACGGCCTGGCTCAACGGCGTTGCGCCATCGGGCATGTCGGGCTTCACGACGTGGATCGATATTGCGATCTCGGCTCTGCTGGGCGCGATCCTGATCCGCGCTGTGCTCCGCCCCTTCACTGGCGGCGGCTGATCAGGCGCCGAACCCGGCAAAGTTGATTGCGATCAGGCCGGCGCCTCCGACAAGGATGCGCCACCAGCCGAACGGCGCAAAGCCGCGCTTGCTCACGAAGCCCAGCATTGTCTTGATAACAATCCATCCGAAGATGAAGGACGCGACGAAGCCGACGGCGATGATGCCGAGATTGTCCGGCGTCAGCGAATCCTTGCTTTCCCAGATGTCGAGGACGAAGGCGCCGACCATAATCGGGATAGCGAGGAAGAACGAGAATTCGGCGGCGGCGCGCTTGTCGATCTTGATCAGCATGGAGCCAACGATCGTCGAGCCCGATCGCGACACGCCAGGAATGATCGAGAGCACCTGAAAGAGCCCGATCACCACCGCCTTCCACAGCGGCAGATTCATCGCGTCTTCCGGATCGGGCGCCGGCGCCAGCCTGTCGATCACCAGCAGCACCACCCCGCCGATCACCAGCGACCAGCAGATGATTTCCGCACTCTCGAACAGGAAGCCCTTGATTAAATCGATAAGCAGGAAGCCCGCGAGAAACGCGGGCACGCATCCGATGATCACGGTCAGCGCAAAGCGGCGCGACTCCGGCTTGGTTGGCAGCGTGATGAACACGCTCCACAGCCGGCTGAAATAAAGCACGACCACCGCGAGGATGGCGCCGAGCTGGATGACCACCGTGAAGGTCTTCCAGAAAGGATCCTCGGAAATGCCCATCGCCAGTTCGGCGAGCAGCAGGTGGCCGGTCGAGGACACGGGGATGAATTCGGTCAGACCTTCGATCAGGCCGAGGATGATCGCCTGCAGAATGGTTTCGGTGTTCATGACGCTCCGCCGACCGGCCCCGGGCCCGAATGTTTGGGCGTATTGCGCGTGGCGGGTTACCGCAACCGCCTCCTCATATATATCTCTTTTGGTTCTTTTCTGTCGCCTCAAGGCGAAGCGGGTAGCCTACGCTGCAGGCAGAGGTTCGGTTTTGTGCACCAAATGGTTCTTATGAGGCCTGTTTCCGCTTGTAGCCCTTGGTCGCGAGCCTTATGAGAGCGCCTCCCCAGGTTACGCGGGCGGGCCCATGGCGCAGCAACGCATGCTCAGTTTCGTCTCGGTCGAGCAGGAGACGCCGGCCAAGCGCGACGCTGTCGATCGCCGCGACGACTTTCTCGAGATCTATGCGGACTACATCGAGGCGAAGGCGCAGGAGCAGTCGTCGCGTTGCTCGCAGTGCGGCATCCCGTTTTGCCAGTCGCACTGCCCCCTCGGGAACAACATCCCCGACTGGCTGATGCTCACCGCCAACGGCCGCCTCGAGGAAGCCTACGAGATTTCCTCCGCCACCTCGAACATGCCGGAAGTGTGCGGCCGCATCTGTCCGCAGGATCGCCTGTGCGAAGGCGGCTGCGTCATCGAACAGTCCGGCCACGGCACCGTCACCATCGGCGCCGTCGAGCGCTACATCACCGATACCGCCTGGGAGCGCGGCTGGGTCCAGCCGATCAAGCCGGTGCGGGAACTCGGCCAGAGCATCGGCATCATCGGCGCGGGCCCTGCGGGCCTCTCCGCAGCCGACCAGCTCCGCTCAGCTGGTTACAAGGTCACCGTCTACGACCGCCACGACCGCGCCGGCGGGCTGCTCATTTACGGCATCCCGAACTTCAAGCTCGAAAAGGAAGTCGTCGAGCGCCGCACCAGGCGGCTCGCCGATGGCGGGGTAAAGTTCAAGCTCGGCGTCGACGTCGGCAAGGACATCTCGCTTGCGCAGCTCCGCCGCGAGCACGACGCCATCCTGATCGCTACCGGCGTCTACAAGTCTCGCGAACTCACGGCGCCCGGCGCCGAAGCCAGGGGCGTGCACAAGGCGCTCGACTATCTCATTGCCTCCAACCGCGTCGGTCTTGGCGTCGAAGCGCCTGACTTTACCAGCGGCAAGCTCAACGCAGAGAGCAAAAGCGTCGTCGTCATCGGCGGCGGCGACACGGCCATGGACTGTGTCCGCACCGCGATCCGCCAAGGCGCAAAATCCGTAACATGCCTCTACCGCCGCGACCGCGCCAACATGCCCGGATCGCAACGCGAGGTCGCCAACGCCGAGGAAGAAGGCGTGAAGTTCGACTGGCTCGCCTCGCCTCTCGCCGTGCTCGAGAAAAAGGGCGGCGGCGCGAAAGCCGTGAAGGCGATCCGCATGCGCCTCGGTCTCGCTGACGCCTCAGGCCGCCAGGCGCCGGAAGAGATCACCGGCTCCGACTACGAAGTAAAAGCCGACATGGTCATCAAGGCGCTGGGTTTCGATCCCGAGGATCTGCCCGCGCACTTCTCCGAACCGAAACTCACGGTCAATCGCTGGGGCGGAGTCAAGATCGACTACCGCACCATGATGACGTCCATGGATGGCGTCTTCGCCGCCGGCGACATTGTACGCGGCGCATCGCTTGTCGTCTGGGCGATCAAGGAAGGCCGCGATGCAGCCGCTTCGATCGAACAATATCTCCGCGCGAAAGTCTCGCGCGCAGCCGCGGAGTAGTCCCCATGTCCGCTACACGGCCCGAAGAGCAGTTCGGCGAAGCCTGGGTCCGCGAGTACGAACGGAAGCGCGACACGCTCATCGCAGCCAATGCCTACAATCCCGCCGACGAGAAGGATTCTTGCGGCGTCGGTCTCGTTGTCCAGATCGACGGCACGCCGCGCCGCGAGATTGTCGAGATGGCGATCCGCGCCCTGAAGGCCGTCTGGCACCGCGGCGCCGTCGATGCCGACGGCAAGACTGGCGACGGCGCCGGCATCCGCGTCGACGTTCCGCAGGACTTCTTCCGCGACGCCGTGCGCAGCCAGGGCCATACCATTTCGAACGACGCGCAGATCTGCGTCGGCCAGATCTTCCTGCCGCGCACCGACCTCGCTGCGCAGGAGAAGGCCCGCTCCATCATCGAGACCGAAGTCGTCCGCTTCGGCTTCTACATCTATGGCTGGCGCCAGCCGCCGATCGATACCTCAGTCATCGGCCAGAAGGCCAACGCTACCCGGCCCGAGATTGAGCAGATCCTGTTCACCGACCGCATGGGCCGTGACGCGCCCGAACTCGAACGCCAGCTCTACATCTGCCGCCGCCGCATCGAGCGCCGCGCGCGCGAGTCCAATCTCGACCTTTACCTCTGCTCGTTCTCGGCGCGCGCCCTGATCTACAAGGGCATGTTCCTCGCCGAGGACATCGACCGTTTCTACCTCGACCTCAAGGATCCGCGCTTCGTCTCGGCGGTCGCGATCTACCACCAGCGCTATTCGACCAACACCTTCCCGCAATGGCGTCTGGCGCAGCCCTTCCGCATGCTCGCCCATAACGGCGAAATCAACACCATTTCAGGCAACATCAACTG
>DATBNA010000187.1:0-16599 GCA_036554545.1 Hyphomonadaceae bacterium | reverse complement strand
TGAGCGCGCGGAGAGCGAAAGCATTCCCGGCCTCGAGCCAGCGCCGACGAAGCACGCCAAGCTCGTCGCCTGGGTCAAGGAGATCGCCGCACTTACCAAGCCGGATCGCGTCCACTGGTGTGATGGGTCGGACGCCGAATTCGAGAAGCTCACCTCCGAGCTGATCGCCCTTGGCACGCTGAAGCGCCTTAACCCGGCGAAGCGTCCCAATTCCTTCTACGCCGTGTCCGACCCGAAGGATGTCGCCCGCGTCGAGTCCCGCACCTTCATCTGCTCCGAAAAGCAGGTCGACGCCGGCCCGACCAACAACTGGGCGGCCCCGAAGGAAATGCGCGCCAAGCTGAACGACCTGTTCGATGGCTGTATGCGTGGTCGCACCATGTACGTCGTGCCATTCTCGATGGGCCCGATCGGCTCGCCAATCTCTGCCCTCGGCGTCGAGATCACCGATTCCGGCTATGTCGCCATTTCCATGCGCGTGATGACTCGTATGGGCCGCGCCGCGCTCGAAGCGATCGGCGATGACGGCTTCTTCGTCCCCGCCGTCCACACCTTGGGCGCTCCGCTCGCCCCGGGCCAGAAAGACGTTCCGTGGCCCTGCAACGAAGAGAAGTACATTACGCACTTCCCCGAGACCCGCGAAATCTGGTCGTACGGTTCGGGTTATGGCGGCAACGCTCTTCTCGGCAAGAAGTGCTACGCGCTGCGCATCGCCTCGGTGATGGCGCGTGATGAAGGCTGGCTCGCCGAGCACATGCTCATCCTCAAACTGACCAACCCGGAAGGCGTGGTGAAGTACATCGCTGCCGCCTTCCCCTCGGCCTGCGGCAAGACCAACCTCGCCATGCTCGAGCCGACGCTTGAGGGCTGGAAAGCCGAAACCATCGGCGACGATATCTGCTGGATGCGCTTTGGCGAGGATGGCCAGCTCTACGCCATCAACCCGGAAGCCGGCTTCTTCGGCGTCGCCCCCGGCACGTCAGCCGCCACCAACCGCAATGCGCTCGACTCCTGCGCCAGGAACACCGTCTTCACCAATGTCGCGCTTACCCAGGACGGCGATGTCTGGTGGGAAGGCATGACGAAGGAGCCGCCCGAAGGCCTCACCGACTGGCGCGGCCGTCCGTGGTCGCCAGCGATGGGCGAGCCTGCCGCTCACCCCAACGCCCGCTTCGCCTGCCCTGCCAGCCAGTGCCCTGCCATCGCGTCCGAGTGGGAAGATCCCAAGGGCGTTCCGATCTCCGCAATCCTGTTCGGCGGCCGCCGCGCGTCGGCTGTTCCGCTGGTCACCGAAGCGTTCGACTGGGAGCACGGCGTGTTCATGGGTTCGACGGTCGCCTCCGAAGGCACCGCCGCCGCCGAGAACAAGGTCGGCGAACTCCGCCGCGATCCGTTCGCGATGCTGCCCTTCGCCGGCTACAACATGGCCGACTACTTCGCCCACTGGCTGCGCGTCGGCCAGAAGCAGGGCGCCAAGCTGCCGCGCATCTTCTTCGTCAACTGGTTCCGGAAGGACAAGAACGGCAAGTTCATCTGGCCGGGCTTTGGCGAGAACACCCGCGTCCTCAAGTGGATTGTCGACCGTCTGGAAGGCAAAGCCGCCGCGAACGACACCGCCATCGGCCGCGTACCGACCAAGTCCTCGATCGACGTCTCGGGCCTCGGCCTTACCGACGAAGCGCTCGACACGCTCCTGGGCGTTGATCACGAAGTCTGGCGGGAGGAAGCCTCGCTCATCCCCGCCTTCTTCGACAAGTTCGGCGACCGCCTGCCCAAGGCGCTCTGGGACCAGCAGAAGTCGCTCGTGAAGCGCCTCGGCTGATCCAGCTGACAACCAGAACGACCACAGGCCCGGCTCGCCGCCGGGCCTGTTCATTTTTTGTCTCCAGCGTCCGAACGACGCTCTCGACACTGGCGCGTTTCCACGGTCAGTCTGCGCCCGAGAAATTCGGAGGAGACCAAACCACCATGATCGTCGTGAAGAAGCAGCTCTGGAGCGCAGCCTCCGCAGCCATCCTGGCCCTCGCCGTCGCATGCTCGCCCAAAGCCGAGCCCGTGGCCGACGCCCCTGCCGCGCCGGCGGCGCCGGCAGTTGCCGACCCGGCCGTCTCCTCGCTCACCATGGCGGCCGATCCCGCAGCCCTCGGCTTTGATCCCGCCATCTTCGAGAAGGCCAAGGCCGACATCGAAGCCGGCGTGAAAGCCGGAAAGATCCCCGGCGGCCTCTTCCTCGTCGCCAAGGGCGGCCAGGTGGTGAACATCACGGCTGTCGGCACGGAAGGCCCGGGCGATGCCGATCCGGTGACGCCTGAGACCATTTTCCGCATCTACTCGATGTCCAAGCCGATCGTCTCCGTCGCCGCCATGCAGCTGGTCGAGGAAGGCAAGCTGGGGCTTGAAGATCCGGTCTCGAAATACATCCCGGAATTCGCCAGCCAGAAAGTCCTGGTCGGTAAGGGCGAGACCCGCCCCGCCGCGCGCGAGATAACGGTGCGCGACCTGCTCTCCCACAAGTCCGGCCTGATCTACGGGTTCTTCGATCAGCAGTCCGAACTCGGCAAGATGTACATGGCGGCGGGCGATACGCGCTTCGACTTCACGGCGCTCGACCTCGCCAAAGCCATCGCTGCCCTGCCTCTGCGGTCCGATCCGGGCGCCGCGTGGAACTACTCGCGCTCGACTGACGTGCTCGGCGCCGTGCTCGAAGTCGCCTCGGGCAAGTCGCTCGACGCACTGCTGGAGGAGAAGATTTTCACGCCCCTCGGCATGAACGACACGCACTTCTATCTCGAAGAAGACGAGTTCAACCGTCTTGCCGAACCGCCGGCCAACATCACGCTGTCCACGCCCAAGGTGAAACAGCCCATGCTGTCGGGCGGTGGCGGTCTCAACTCGACGACCGAGGACTATTTCCGCTTCACCGAGATGCTGCGTAACCGCGGCGAATATCGCGGCGTGCGCATCATCAAGCCGGAAACGCTCGATGCAATGCTGGTGGACGAGATCGCATCAGGCGTCGACCGCAAGGCCTGGTTCTACGACGCAATACCCGGCGCGGGCTTCGGCCTCGGCTTCGGCCTCATCCCGATCGATGCGAAGGATCCGGCCAAGGGCAAGTACTTCACGTGGTCCGGCTATGCCGGCACCAACATGTGGATCGATCCGGTGAACGACATCACCACGATCTTCATGATGCAGAACAACGAGGCTTCGCAGGACTTCCGTCCGCTGCATGGTCAGTGGGTCTATGGCGGCTACAAGCCAGCGGCGGCGTCAGCTGCCGCCCCGGCTGCCGCTGCGCAGTAGCAGATTACACTTCGCGACGATGCTTGCGCGCACTTGCTGCGCCGTGCATCGTCGCGATGCGTCGTTTTCCGGGGGGACAACATGTCGGATACGCCAGCCGCCGCGCCTGCTGCATCGCCGCTCGGCGATCTCTTTACCGGCAACGCCGCATCGCTGGCGGTCAGGCCGCCTTCATGGTCCAGGCAGGCGCGCCCGCTCCGCGGTCTCCACCGCTGGTTCAGCGGCGCGCTGCTGATCTATCTTGTCACAGAGCTCCTGCTCGGTGCGATGGCGGCCTACCAGTACTGGGGCTTCAGGGACCTCCAGTCCGGCGCCGAGTGGGACGACATCCAGTACACCGTCTTCGACCTCGTCTCCGGCCTCGGCAGCGGCGGCTTCGGCATCGCCAGCCTCGTCCTCTTCATCACCTGCATCTTCCTCTATTGCCGCTTCGTCTATCGGGCGATGAAGAACCTTCATCTCTCCAACGCCCGCGGCGAACTGATGGAGCCGGCATGGGCGGCCGCCTACGCTTTCATTCCCATCTTGAACCTCTGGAAACCGCACCAGGCGATGCGACAAATCTGGCGGTCATCCGTCGATCCGCGCGCCGGCGCACGCAACCCGCCCGCGACTTTCTGGGGCTGGTGGCTGCTCTACCTCGCCGCCAACGGCATCGCCAACATCTCTTTCCGCATGACGATGGAGTCCGGAGGCTTCGGAGAAGAAATCACGAACCTCGACCTCTATGTGGACTCGTTCCTCTTCGACGTCGCCTCGTCGATCGCGATGGTCGGCAGCATTCTCTTCCTTCGGCCGATCATCCGTGACATCACGGACGCGCAGGATACGCTTAGCGCTGCGTCGGAGTTCGACGCCTAGCCGAGCCCCAGTTCCTTACGCGCTTTTTTCGTAAGACCCGCCGCAACCAGGGCATGGGAGACCTTCAGGTACTGCTTCAGCTCCGCCTTGCTGAGCCCTGGCTGGTCATAGCTCTGTATCCACTTCATCCCGCGCGAAGCGAGGTAAGGCGCCGGCCGGCATCCGGGTGCGTCCCGCAGCACCTCCCACGCGATGTCCGATACCTTGAACGTGATGGCGGGATGATGTCCGCGCTCCCATCCACCGATCGCGAAGACCTTGCCGCCGACCTTCCACACATGCGACCCACCCCACTGCACGACGTGGGTCGTCGCCGGCAGCGAACCGCAGAACGCGTTGAAATCGCGATAGGTCAGCGGCACGGCGGACCTAGTTCTGCGAATTGAATTCCGGCGACTTGAGAAACGCCAGGGCCAGCGCCCTCCGCGCTTCCTCGCCCTTGCCCTGGAGTCCGGCCATGTGGTGCGCCGCCCCTTCAGGGTCCGGCTCGCGTCCAAACATCACGCGGTAGCAGGAATGGACGAAGTCCTGATCGCTGGACTTCTGATCGGCGATACCGTCCTTGTCATCCGCCACCATTGAAATGAAGGCATAGGCGAGATCGACGCCGGCAGCTCCATCACTGAAGCCGTAATGCTTGAGCCGGCCGACCGCGTCCGGCGCGCAGGCCGCGCCCGACATGTTCGTACAGTACTTCTGCAGCAATGGCCCCGCCTTGCTCAGCTCAACCTTGTCGTTCCACTGCCGGGAGAACTCCTGTAGTTGGCCGCCGGTCGCTGGCTCCGACGCCGCCACCGCCTTGGCAGGATCATCGCAGGCAGCCAGTGCGGAAACAGACAGGATCAGTAAGGCAACGTGTCTCGCCGTGTTCATCGCGAACGTCCTCCCGCAACAGTCGTTTCTCGCTGCAAGCGCAGCAGCTGTCCAGTCTCGCGGCAGGATGGGCGAATGTGCGGCTATCTGATGGCGACAGGATTGATCACCATCTGCACCGTGCCCTGGATGCGGGGGGCGCCGAGCACGAACAGGAATTCCTTCGCCCCGTCCTTCGCCAGCTCCCGCGTGTCGAGGCTTTCGAAGATGTGCACGCCGTTCTTGGCCAGCAGCGTCTGATGGACGATGAAAGTCTTGCCCGGCGGCGATGGCAACGCTTCAAGCGCGATCGTATCCGATCCCACCGCCACGACGCCAAGATCGGCCAGATACTGAGCGCCATCCTCGGTGAGGCCCGGCTCCCGCGTGCGATAGGCGTCGCGGTCGGTCGGGATGATGCTGATCCAGTTGGTATGGAACAGCACTACGTCGCCCTTCCTGATCGTGATCTTCTGCGCCTTCGCGGCGGCCATGATCTCGGCCTTGCCGTAGTTGTCGCCGACTTCCAGCATCGGCTTCTTGTAGTGCCTGGTCATGTCGATCAGTACGCCGCGCGTCACGATCGGCGGGATCGACGCGATGTCGAGCTTGTACGAGCCCGCAATGTCCTTGCCCTCGATGCCGTTGTAGTAGTGATGGTCGACGCCGAGATGCGCCAGCCCGTCGATCTGCGTGCCGATGCCCATTGACGTCGTCACGCGCTCGTCGAACGAGGTCACGCGCTGGCTGCCATTCGGGGTGAAGTCGGAGCCCGGTCCCGGCGTGCGCTCGATGGTTATGGTGCGGCGGCCGTAGGCGGGCGTATCCGGCCCCGTCGGCACGCCCAGTGCATAGACCTTGCCGGTCTTGACCAGCTTCGCGGCGTCCCTCGCGCCTTTCTCGGAAAGATTGTTGAGGGCGCCGATCGTATCGGCCTCGCCGTACTTCGAATTCCACCATGGCTCGGAATGAGGCGCTGCCGGAGCGGCAGGTTGTGCAGGAGATGTCGACTGCTGGGCGATTGCTGTCTCAGACAAGCCCGAGAGCATGACGGCGAACGCCATACGCTTCAGCAGGATCATCAATCTCTCCCTCGACCGCTTCCGGTCTGACCGCCGGTTAGGGATTCTTCGGCTCCAGACCCTGCCACAAGGTTTACGAGCCCGCCAACGGTCCGCCGCCCTGTCAGGGATAAAGACGCCGTGTCGTCCAGGGCGCCGCCGGGTCAGGCCGCGTGAATTCCAGCCTGTCGTGCAGCCGGAATGGCCGATCCCGCCAGAATTCGATTCGTGTCGGGACCACCCGCCAGCCGATCCAGTGCGGCGGTCGCGGCGTTTTCCCCAGCCCGTACTTCGCGGCGAACTTCGCGATCCTTCCTTCCAGCTCGAACCGCCCCTCCATCGGCCGCGACTGATCCGAAGCCCATGCCCCGATCTGGCTGTCCTTGGCGCGCGTCGCGAAATAGGCGTCCGCCTCTGCTGCGCTCACCTCCTGCACCGCGCCCGACACCCTCACCTGCCGCCGCAGGCTCTTCCAGTGAAAGCACAGCGCAGCCTGATGGTTTGCTCCCAGCTGCCGTCCCTTCCTGCTCTCGGCGTTGGAGTAGAAGACGAATCCGCTCCCGGACACGTCCTTCAGCAGAACCATGCGCACATCCGGCGCGCCGCTCGCATCCGCCGTCGCCAGCGCCATTGCGTTGGCGTCGTTGGGCTCCTTCTTCTTCGCGTCTTCCAGCCATTCGCCGAACAACGCGAACGGATCGGTGCGCGCAAACCACGCGCCGTCGTCCGGCGAGTTCGCGGCGGCCTGCGCGTAGTCTGCCGCCGAGGGGCTTGCAGGGATCCCCTTGTCCGCCATCAGACAATCATCCCGCCATCGACGCGCAGCACCTGTCCCGTGATGTAGGCCGCCTTGTCCGAAGCCAGGAACGCAACTGCATCAGCGATCTCCTGCGCCGTGCCCCAGCGCCGCTCCAGCGGTACGAGACGCCCCATGCGCTCCAGGGTCTTCTCCCGGTCGAGGCCCTTGTCGAACGCGGTCTTCCACATGCCGTCATCAATAACGCCCGGCGCCACCGCATTCACCCGCACGCCCGAACGCCCGAGGTCGATCGAGGCGTTGCGTGTGAACGAGTTCACCGCGCCTTTCGACGTCGAATAGGCAATCTGTCCAAGCGCGCCGGAATAGGCCGAGACCGAGGAGATATTCACCACGACGCCGCGCCGCTTGATCAGCGAGGCCGAGAGGGCGTCAGTCAGAAGGATCAGGTTACGCACGTTGACGTTGATCGTTTCGTCCAGCCCCTCAGGCGTCACTTTCCCGAACGGCTGCGCGGCGCTGACCCCTGCGTTGTTGACGAGGATATCGATCTCGCCGAGCGCCTTCAGCGACCCCTCGGCCGCCGCCCGCCAGCCATTGGCGGAGCTCATGTCGGCCTCGATGGCCACAGCGCCATTGGGCAGGCTCGCCGCCAGCGCCTTCAGCTTGTCGCCAGAGCGCGCCACCAGCGCCACTTTGGCGCCGTCCTCGGCCAGCGTACGCGCGATGGCCTCGCCGATCCCGCGGCTGGCGCCGGTCACGACGGCGGTCTTGCCCTTGAAATCATAGGTCATGTGCAGCGCTCCGGATTTTGTCGCAACCTATCCATCCCGCTCCTGTCGCGCTAGCTTTCACCCATGAGCAGCTTCGCAACCCCCCTCATCATGTCCGGCCCGCTCCGCAAGCCAGCGCAGATGCTGAAGGAGCAGGAGTACGGCGGCCACGCCTCCATTCACGACCAGAGCATGGCCGACAAGTACGGCTTCAAGGGCGCGCCTATCGAAGGCCCCACTCATTTCAGCCTTTACCCGCCCCTGCTCGAACGAATCTTCGGCAAGGCCTGGTTCGAGCGCGGCTGCATCTCGGCCCACTACCAGAACATGGTGTTCGAGGGCGAGGAGACGCGCGCGTTCGCAGTGATGCCGGCGCCCGACGCCACCCGCACACGCGTCTGGGTGGAGAAGGCCGACGGCACGCCGGTCCAGGAAGCCACCGCCACTATCGGCCCGCACCACGGCGTCACGCTGCTCGAAGCGCGCATGCATGAGCTGCGCCCGCCGGGCAAGCTCGTCATCCTGCGAGACCTCAAGGTTGGCATGACAACCGGCCGCGACGAGCACGTCCGCATGGACCCCGACCAGCATATGGGCCCGCTCTATCCATTCAGCCTCAAGCAGAAGCTGGAGAAGATCACCGAGACCTCGCCCTGGTACCACGACGCCAAGGCCTCGCCGTGGGGCCGGCCCATCATCCCGCTCGAAATGATCTCGGTCCTCGCCCAGTATTCCAGCCGCGAGTCCGGACAGGAATCCGCCTTCCCAACCCGCGGTCCCGCCCTCGGCCTCTTCGCCGACCAGGAAATCCGCATGATCGAAGGCCCGCTCTTCGTTGGCGAGGACTACATCCTGCGCCGCGAGATCGTCGCCCTCTCGGAAAGCAAGCGCACCGAAAGCCACTGGGTCCGCACCCGCATCTTCGACAAGACCGGCAAGAAGCAGGTCGCCGAAATGCTGCTGAACAGCGCCTCGCTGAAGCAGTCTTACCTTAACTACGACGAAGAGCGCGCCAGGCTGGAAGCAGGCTGAGCTTCCTGCCGAGCCCACAAGGCCTCATCCTGAGGAGTGCCGCAGGGCGTGTCTCGAAGGACGACGGCTTGCTCACAGACGTTTGCTGCAGCACGCCACTGCTCTCGAATCTTGCGCCGCGCCTTCAGACATCGTCACGTGCCAACGCCTCGGACGGATTGCCAATGCGTCCCTATCTCCTTGTCGCCCTCACCCTCGCCGCCTGCACGGCCACCGGAGACCTCCGCCTGCGCCACGGCTCCCCGCTCCACACCTACAAATGTGCGGACGGCAAGACTTTCCAGGTTCGCCAGATCATCAGCGGCGAAGTCGAAGTCACCGCAGGCGGCAAGACCCGCGACATCACGGATGCAAACGGCGATCCCATACCCGACGGCCCACGCATGATTCCTGTCGGCGAAGCCACGCGCCTCACCGGGATGTCCGGCGGTCCGTATGAAGCCTGCTTCATGGACGACAGTGACGCGTAATGCCGCTTATTCCGGGACTCGCGAAAAGTTTAAGACGCCTTTCTTGAAACACGCTAGGATATGCTTAGCTGACTTTCGTCGGTCCGGGCCCCTCTGGCGTGAATGGCGATTCACGCGATGTCGGACTCCCCTGGCGGGCCATCCGGCCCTCGTGCGCAGACGCAGCGCGTCGGACCGGTTCGTGTTTCATGCAATTCGACTTGCTCGGCGAATTCGTCGGCCAGCCCCTTTGGCTATGGGCGGCCTTCCTGTCTTTCGTTGTTTTCGTCCTATGGCTCGACCTCTCGGTCGTGAACAAGGACGACAGAACAATTTCTGCCGCGCGCAGCGCCACGATGTGGGCGAGCTTCGCGTTCTGTGCGCTGCTCTTCGGCGGCTACATCTATTTCTTCTACGAGCCGGATCCGGTCTTCTATTCAAATCCTGACAATCTCAACGCCCAGGCGACGGTGCAGTATTTCACCGGGTACCTGCTCGAAACGGCTCTGGCCTTCGACAATATCTTCGTCATCACGATGGTGTTCGCCTTCTACGGCGTGCCGCCCGCCTATCAGCATCGCGTGCTCTTCTGGGGCATCCTCGGCGCCATCGTCTTCCGGGCGATCTTCATCGGCCTTGGCGCCGCCATCGTGAACCAGCTCACCTGGGTTCTCTATGTCTTCGCCGCCATCCTCATCTTCAGCGGCTGGAAGATGCTCACGCATCTGAAAGAACACCAATCCGCGCCCAACGCAAAACCCATCGTCAACCTGGTCGAGCGCGTCGTTCCCGTGACCAGGGAAATCCACGGCCACAACTTCCTCGTACGTCTTCCGGATGCGACTGGCCGGATGATACTCCACGCAACACCCCTGCTGCTGGCGCTTGTCACCATCGAGATGGCGGACATCATCTTCGCCATCGACAGCGTCCCCGCGATCTTCGCCGTGACGCGCGACCCGTTCATCGTCTACACGTCGAACATCTTCGCCGTGCTCGGCCTGCGCTCAATGTACTTCATGCTCGCATCGGCCGCGCAGAGATTCGTCTATCTCAAGCTCGGCCTCGCTGCCGTCCTCATCCTCATCGGCGGCAAGATCATCTGGAACTTCCTGCTGTCGAAGGAAATGAAGCTCGTCCCTTACCTCGAGGCGCACTGGTCGCTGCTGGCCACCCTGCTCCTTGTCGGGGGGTCGATCATCGCCTCGCTCTGGACGACCCGCGGCAAGGCCTAGGCGCGGTCTGGCCCGACCCTAGGCAAAAGCCCCAAATTGCGCTTTAGCAACGGGCGATGTCGCACAATACCTATGGCCACCTCTTCCGCGTGACGACCTGGGGCGAAAGCCACGGGCCGGCGATCGGCTGCGTGGTCGATGGCTGCCCGCCGGGCCTGAAGCTGACTGCCGAATTCATCCAGCAGTACCTCGACAAGCGGAAACCCGGCACCTCGCGGTTCGTCACGCAGCGCCAGGAAGAGGACAAGGTCAGAATTCTCTCCGGCGTCTTCGAAGACGACCGCACCGGCGGCCCCCTCACCACCGGCACGCCGATCTCGCTGATGATCGAGAACAACGACCAGCGCTCGAAGGACTACAGCGAGATCCGCGACAGCTATCGCCCCGGCCATGCCGACTATGTCTACGACCAGAAGTACGGCGTGCGCGACTATCGCGGCGGCGGCCGCTCATCCGCTCGCGAGACTGCCTCGCGCGTCGCCGCCGGCGCCGTCGCGCGTCTGATCCTCGGCCCGTCCATCACCATTCGCGCCGCCGTGGTGCAGATCGGCCCGCATGCCATCGACCGCGCAAAGTGGGACTGGAACGAAGTCGACAACAATCCCTTCTGGTGCCCCGACAAGGAGGCAGCGGCAAAGTGGGAGGAATTCCTCGACGCCACGCGCAAGGCCGGCTCGTCCTGCGGCGCCGTCGTCGAGGTCGTCGCCGAAGGCGTGCCCGCAGGCTGGGGCGCCCCTGTCTACGGCAAGCTCGATGCCGACATCGCCGCCGCGCTGATGTCGATCAACGCGGTTAAGGGCGTCGAGATCGGCGCAGGCTTTGCGGCCGCCGCGCTCTCCGGCGAAGAGAACGCCGACGAGATGCGCCGGAAGGGTAATGGCGTGGAATTCCTGTCGAACAACAATGGCGGCGTGCTCGGCGGCATCACCAGCGGCCAGCCCGTCGTCGCGCGCATGGCGGTGAAGCCGACCTCGTCGATCCTCACGCCGCGCCGCACGGTGAACAGGCAGGGCGAGGACACCGATATCCGCACCAAGGGCCGCCACGATCCCTGTGTCGGCATCCGCGGCGCGCCCGTCGCCGAAGCGATGCTCGCGGCCGTGCTGGCTGACCACAAGCTGCGCCATCAGGCGCAGACCGGCCGCTGACGCGGCCGGGCAGATGGCCGCCGCGCCTGGAGTCTTCAGGTTAACTGCAGTCTGAACAGTCCTTCAGCCCCCGTTCAGGTTCGGAGGCAGAGGATTGAGACTGGAAAGTTCCCGGTCGGAGGACCCAATGCGCCTGAAGGCCCTGTTTCTTGTTACTGTCGTCGGCGCCGCGCTCGGCTCGGCGGCCATGCCGGCGGCCGCCCAAGGCTATCGCGATCCCTGCCGCGCAGCGCGAGGCGACAACCAGGCAGCGGGCCTGATCCTGGGCGGCATTCTGGGCGGCGTGCTCGGATCCAATGTCGCCGCAAGCGGCCACCGCCATGACGGCACGGCGCTCGGCGCGGTGCTTGGCGGCGTCGTCGGCTCGGAAATCGGCCGCAGCAGCACCAACTGCAACGCCTACCCCCAGCCCTACCCTTACAACCAGCAGCGCTACCCCTCCGCCTACGGTAGTTCTCGCCCGTATTCGCCCTCGCCCGACTACGGCTATGCCCCTCCACCCGACTACCGGTACGGTCGTCGTGACGACGAATACTACCGGCGCGACATGTCGTCCGACCGTAATGATCGTCTTTACGACGATGACTACGACGACTATATCGAGAATGACGATTACGCGGGCCGGGATTGTTCTGACGCAACACAGATCACTCGTTTGCCGGACGGAACCGAGATTCGGCGTACCGTCGATGCCTGCCGCGACATGTACTATGGCGGCTGGAAAGTAAGAGATTAGGCCGTCCGAAGCCTGCCAGTGGCGATCGGCCGGCCTTCAAGAGGCAGGCCCGTCCCCCCAACCCAGGGCCTGACGACGGCGAGCAGTGATCGCGCAAGCGGTGACTGCTCGCCCGAGCGGGGCTCCACCTCTCCTAACGTAAGCATGGCATCATCCCGACTGCGATACCGTATGGGATCGTGCCTTGCTCCGCATGCGTTTTCATAAGACCGGTATGCAGACTTAAATTTTGCGGGCATGCAGCAGGCGCTCGAGATTTCCGTCGCCGCCAGCGATTGGACTGCGGGTCCACCCAACCACCCCCCAGCCTTCGGAGCGTAGCCAGCGTTCAACAGCCCCCGCAGCCGCCTCCGTCGCAGCTGCGTCGGTCACCAACCCGCCCTTCCCGACATGCGACGGGCCCACTTCGAATTGCGGCTTGAACAGAGCGATGAGGTCGGCGCCCGGAGCGGCAAGACCCAAGGCCTTCCCAAGGACCTTGGCCAATCCGATGAAGCTGGCGTCGCAGACCACTAGCGTCGGCGATTCGCCTGTCAGCCTGGTTGTCAGCTCCCGCGCATCGGTCCCTTCGAGGGAAATGACGCGTTTGTCATTCCGCAGACGGGGATGGAGCTGGTCGCGACCAACATCGATCGCCACGACCCGGCTTGCGCCTCGCGACACCAGCACGTCCGTAAACCCGCCCGTCGAAGCGCCAATATCGAGACACACCCGGCCGTCTGGGGAGACACCGAACACATCCAGCGCGTGCGCCAGCTTCACTCCTCCGCGCGACACCCATGGGTGGGCAGGTTCGGCCTCGATTACTGCATCTGGACGAACGACCAGCCCAGGCTTTGCGGCTACCACGCCATCGACCGCGACCTTTCCGGCTTCAATTGCAGCGCGCGCCTGGGCTCGCGAGGAAAACAGCCCCCGTTTCACCAGCTCAACGTCCAGCCGATTGTGATGGCCCAGCTCTTTCATGCGCCTCCATAGGCCGGGCCTGCGCCCGGCACAAACGCCCTCCCCGGGGTAGGCATCGTCCATCCGCGGGGCTAGAAGGCGAATGATTCCAAGCGCCTTCCGCTCCGGTGGTTCATGCCTGTCGCGCCGATCGAACGTCATGACCATTCGGAACCAAACGCGGAAGCGTTCATCTTCGGCTTCGAGTTCCCGCCGAATGCCGGCGTGCGCAAGATCGACTGGGAGAAGATCAAGCCGACCGCCGCGTGCCCTAAGGAGGGCTGGCGCTGGCTGCACTTCAATCGCCTCGCCAACGAAACCCGCGAATGGTTGGAGAACTCCAGCGGCCTCGATGAAACTGTCATCACAGCGCTCCTGCAGTCCGAGACCCGTCCGCGCTGTGCGCCCTATGACGACGGGCTCCTGCTCAATCTGCGCGGCATCAACCACAACCCGGGCGCCGAACCCGAGGACATGATCTCCGTCCGGTTCTGGGCGACCCATAACATCGTTGTGTCGATGCGGTCCTATCCGGTGAAGGCCATCCACGAGGTGCGCGAGGAAATGGCCTCGGGACAACTCGAGTCGCTGACGCCCGGCGGCCTGTTGGTCGCCATCTGCGAGCGGCTGATCGACAATATCGAGCCTGTGGTCGAACAGCTCAAGGAAGAGGCGGACGAGTTCGAAGAGACGCTGCTTTCAGCCCGCGACCGGCTTCCAGCGGCCGCCCTTGCCGAATTCCGCCGCACCATCCTGCTGCTGCGCCGCTACATCCTCCCCCAGCGCGAAGCCATGGTTCAGCTCCAGCGCGAAGGCCGCAAGCTCCTGGACGAGGACCACGCCATTCATCTGCGCGAGACCGGCGATCGCATCACGCGCATCGCCGAAGAACTGGATTCCATCCGCGACCGCGCCGCCGTGCTTCAGGACCAGGTCGCCGGCCAGAGGCAGGAGACGCTCAACCGCCGTCTCCTTGCCCTGTCGATCATTTCGGCGATCTTCCTGCCGCTCTCGTTCGTGACTGGCCTTTTCGGGATGAACCTCGAGGGCATCCCCTACGACGACCAGCTCTGGTCATTCCCGGTCGTGACCGGGATAACCATCGCGCTCGGAGCGCTGCTGGTGATATTCTTGAAGTGGCGGCGCTGGATCTGATTAGGTCCGATCGTCGTTGTCCGTCGCGCGGTCCACGGTTTCCTTCACGCCGTCGCCCACCTCGCCGAGCGAATTCTGCAGCGGCTCTGTCGTCTGGTCGATGTTCGAGAGATCCTCGTCGAGTTCGCGTCCGGCGCTTTCGAGCGATCCTTCGCGAAGCCAGTAGTAGCCCATCGCTCCCAGAAAAAGGACGGCGATGACGGCCACGATAGTTCCGAGCAAGCGCATTCTACCTCACAAAACTCTAGGTGAGGCTAACGCCGATGTAAGTTGGCAGTTCCGGCGCGGCGGCGCCGTGCGCATCAAGCTGTGCTCGAGCGCACGGCAAACCGCACCACACTGCGACGGGATTCAGGTCCGGTCGTCGCCGTCTGTCGCACGATCGACCGCCGTTGTGGTAGCGTCGACCACGGAGCCGGCGCCTTCGGCTACGTCAGCGCCTGCATGCCCGAAAATACTGTCCATCGAGGCGCCTGCTTCCCGCAGCGAACCTTCACGCACCCAGAAGAACACAACGGTCAAAGCAAACGCGAACACGATGAAGACTGCTGTCTTCCAAAGAAGCGAACGGCTCATGATGTTGTCCCTCGTTCAGCTGACGTGGGGCAAACGCATGTCGCATGTTAAGGGTTCCGGCCGGCACATTTCGTCTCCGTAAGCCTTCCTCAGCGGAAAAAACCCCGGAGAAACTGGAGCAGAATCCGTATGGGACGCCCGCACCTGCAAGGTGTATGTTGCCTGCGGGAAATGTGGTGCCGCGCAAAGGAAAGCAGGTGCGCGAATGACCCCCGACGTCGAAACTTCCGAACACGCTGAACTGTCGACCGATCAGGCGCGCCAGGGCGAGACCGGCCATCACGTGCGCTATGTCCTCGCCATCGGCACTGTGCTGGCGGTCGCCGCGCTGGCGATGGCAGTGATCGTCGCTCTCTAGCCGCGCGGCCTGAACAGCGGGCGCAGCTCGTTCTTCATGATCTTGCCGTTGGCGTTCCGCGGCAGCGGCTCGCGCTGGATGATGATCTCCACTGGCACCTTGAACGCCGCCAGCTTCTGCGCCACGAACCGGCGAAGCTCGTCCGCCGTCACCGACATTTCCGGCTTCACCTGCACCACCGCGCCGACCTCCTCTCCCAGCACCTTGTGCGGGATGCCGACAATGGCCGCATCCATGATCGCCGGGTGGTCGTAAAGAGCGCTCTCGACCTCGATGCAGTAGATGTTCTCCCCACCCCGGATCAGCATGTCCTTGGCGCGGTCGAGCAGGAAGACGAAGCCTTCCTCGTCCATCCGCCCGATGTCGCCGGTTACGACCCAGCCGTCGATATAGGTCTTCGCGGTGGCTTCGGGCTTGTTCCAGTAGGCCTTGCAGTTGTTGGGTCCCTTGACCCAGAGCTCGCCAACCTGGTTGACGCCCAGTGCCTCGCCTTTCGAGCCGACTATCTTGAAGTCCATGGCCGGCCCCGGCGCACCGCATGAGTCAGGCCGCAGCTCATAGTCCTTGCCGAAGTTCACGCAGGAGGCCGCGCAGGTTTCTGTCATGCCCCAGCCATTGGAGGCCAAACCATTCGGGAAGCGCCGCTTGATGGTGGCGACCAGCTCCGGCGCCGAAGGCGCCCCGCCGTAGGCGACGAACTGGATCGACGACAGGTCGTACTTGTCCCGATCCGGATGCTCCAGCACCTGCCAGGCGATGGCAGGCACGCCGCCGATCGTGGTGATCTTCTCGCGCTGGATGATCTCCAGCGCCTCGACCACGTCCCACTTGTACATGGTGACGATCTTGTCGGCGTTGATGATCGCCGGCACGAGGTTCGAAAACGCCCCCGTCGCATGGAAGAACGGGATAGCCAGCAGCGGAATGCGCGGCGGGTCCTTCTTCGGATCGCGCACCGGCGGCGGCTGTCCCTGACGCAGGAAGTGCCGCGCCTGGCAGGCCATGCCGTTGAACACGTTCGATACGATACCGCGATGCGTCGCCAGCGCGCCCTTAGGCTTTCCGGTCGTGCCCGAGGTGTACATGATCGTCGCGTCGTCTTCCGGACCGATCTCGGCATCCGGCATCGGAATATCCGGCAGCGTCGCCCACGCCTTGGCCGGACCGATCAGCTTGTCCAGCGACACGATCCGCGGATCAGCCTCATCCTCCATCCCCCGCGCAACCAGCACATGCTCGAGCTGCGTCAGCCGCGGAATGTGTTCGCGGATGCGCTCCAGCTTTTCCGGGTCGACGATGGCGACCTTGGCGCCGGAGTCCGACAGGCCGTATTCCAGCTCCTCCCCCGTCCACCA
>DATBNA010000596.1:0-7333 GCA_036554545.1 Hyphomonadaceae bacterium | reverse complement strand
GCGGCTAGCCAAACCTCTCCCACGCAGCCTGGCGGCTGACGCCAAGCGCCTCGCCGATCTTCTGCCAGCTGATGTCACGTGAACGAAGCGTGTCGATCTGCTGCTGCAGTACAGCGCGCGCCGCCTCGGCGGCGGACTGGGATCGTTCGAGGTTGGCCAGCAGGGCGTCGTCTCCAAGGCGGTCCCAGCCAGCAAAGCCGTCGGTTGGAACCGCGGCGAGGATCTTGTTGCACAGGTCCACGCACTCTCCGCAGATATGCACCCCAGGCCCGGCCACGAGGGAAGGGACCTCCTTCGCCGACTTGCGGCAAAAGCTGCAGAACAGCTTCGACTTGTCTTTCGCCTTCGGCATGGCGTTCTCCACGCAACGTCAAGACTATCCTGACAATGTGCGCACCGTCAAGGATATCCTGACGGTCGCAAATCCCTGCTCGCGCCCAGACAAAAGCCGCTCTAGACTGTTTCGAAACAGCGGTATGTCCTTGGCGACATAACTGAGGGAGGGTCTTCATGAGGTTCGGCGCCACTCTGCTGGCCGGCGTTGCCATTCTCGTCGCGGCATCCTGCGGAGAATCGAACAAGCCCGCTCCGGCAATCACCGCTGCGGAGGTCAACGGGCAGGCCATCATCGACGCCGACCAGCGCCCCGGCGTCTGGCTGTCTCACGGCCGCACGTATTCAGAGCAGCGCTATTCGCCGCTGAAGCAGGTCAACGGCGAGAACGTCACCAGCCTCGGCCTAGCCTGGACGAGCGACCTCGACACCAACCGCGGCATGGAGGCCACGCCCCTCGTCGTCGACGGGGTGATGTACCTGACCTCCGCCTGGTCGGTTGCCTACGCCTACAACGCCAAGACCGGCGAGCGGCTGTGGAAATTCGATCCGGGCGTCGACAAGGCTCGCGGCGTCTCCGCCTGCTGCGACGTGGTCAACCGCGGCGTCGCGCTGTGGGAAGGTAATGTCTATCTCGGCACCATCGACGGCCGTCTCATCGCGCTCGATGCAAAGACCGGCGAGAAGAAGTGGGAGCAGGTCACCGTCGACCAGTCCAAGCCCTATACGATCACCGGCGCTCCGCGCGTTGTGAAAGGCAAGGTCATCATCGGCAATGGCGGCGCCGAGTTTGGCGTACGCGGCTACATCTCCGCTTATGACGCCAAGACCGGCGACATGGCGTGGCGCTTCTACATGACGCCGAACCCGAACAAGCAGCCGGACAACGCCGCCTCGGACAAGTTCTTTGCCGAGATCGGCAATGCGACCTGGGGCGACAAGGGCGAGTGGACCGAGGCCGGCGGCGGCGGCACGGCCTGGGACGGCATGGCCTATGATCCCGAGCTCGACATCTTCTATGTCGGCGTTGGCAATGGCAGCCCGTGGAACCAGCGGCTGCGCGATCCCGAAGCCAAGGACAATCTCCTGGTGTCGTCCATCCTCGCGGTGAAGCCCGACACCGGCGAATATGTCTGGCACTACCAGACGACGCCCGGCGAAACCTGGGACTATACGGCGACGCAGCCGCTCATCCTCGCCGACCTCAAGATCGGCAGCGAGACGCAGAAGGTGCTGATGCAGGCGCCGAAGAACGGCTTCTTCTATGTGATCGACCGCGCGACGGGCAAACTGATCTCGGCCGACAAGTACCAGGACAACATCAACTGGGCGAAGAGCGTCGACCTCGCGACCGGCCGTCCTGTCGAGGATCCGGGCGCGCGCTATCTCGCCTCGCCCTTCCAGGCGATTCCGGGGCCGCTAGGCGCCCACAACTGGCATCCGATGGCGTTCAGCCCGGACACCGGCCTTGTCTATATTCCGGCGCACACCTTGCCGCAGCTCTACACCGACGAAGTGGAACACCAGTACCGGCCAGGCTTCTGGAATACGGGGATCGAGTTCGCTGGCGTCGGACCGACGCCGCCGCTGAACGAGCGGCTGGCGGCGCGTGCAGCACTCAAGGGACAGCTGGTGGCGTGGGATCCGGTCGCGAAGAAACCGCGCTGGGTGCATGACTATCCGACGCCGTGGAATGGCGGCGTGCTGGCGACGGCGGGTGGCCTTGTCTTCCAGGGCGGCCTCGACGGCAAGTTCCGCGCATTCGACGCCGCGACCGGCGCCATGAAGTGGGAGACGGAAGGGCATTACCCGGTTATGTCCGGCCCGATCAGCTACGAGATCGACGGCGAACAGTACATCGCCGTCACGGCAGGTTGGGGCACGGCGCTGCCGCTGACCGGCGGCGCCGGCGCAATCCCGAAAGTCGGCTCGGCTGAAATGGGCCGCGTCCTCGTCTACAAGATCGGAGGCAAGGCCGAACTGCCGCCTTACGAAGTCTTCGAGGTGGACCCGATACCGGCAGCGGAGGACTTCGGCAGCGCCCAGCAGCTTGAGCGCGGCCGTCTCCTGTACGACCGCAACTGCATGGTCTGCCACGGTCCGTTCGTCGTCTCGAGCGGCGCGGTGCAGGACCTGCGCTGGGCGCAGGCGCCCGGCACGAAGGAAGATTTCGCGGAGGTCGTGCTGAACGGCAAGTACGCCAGCGCCGGGATGGCCAGTTTCGCGGCGACCCTGACGCCGGCAGATGCTGAATCGGTCCGCGCCTACATCATCAATCGCGCACATGAGGATGCTAAGGCGGCCGCATCAGCCACGCCGGCTCCAAACTAGGTTCGCCAGAGCGCTCGAAAGCTGTAGGCTGGCCGTGTGACCACGGGAGCCCGTCCCATGCGCTTCATTGCCGCCATCGCCTTCGCATTTGCCGTTGTCGCGAGCGCTTCGGCGCAGACAGTGAAGCTGCAGCCAAAGGAAGGCGACTACATCGCCCGCAACTTCAAGTTTCGCTCGGGCGAGACTCTGCCGGAGCTGCGCCTGCACTACACCACGCTCGGGATCCCGCACCGCAACACACGCGGCGAAATCGACAACGCTGTCCTGATCATGCATGGCACGGGCGGCGACGGGAAGCAGTTCTTCCGTCCGCAATTTGCCGACGTGCTGTTCGCGCCCGGCGGCGTGCTCGATCCGGCGAAATACTACATCATCCTGCGCGACGGCATCGGCCACGGGAAATCGTCGAAGCCGTCCGACGGCCTGCGCGCGAAGTTTCCGCAGTACGACTACGACGACATGGTCGCCGCCGACCACGAGCTGCTGACCAAGGGCCTCGGCGTCAGCCACGCGCGCCTCATCATGGGCACGTCGATGGGCTGCATGCATTCCTTCGTCTGGGGCGAGACCTATCCCGACTTCATGGACGCGCTGATGCCGCTCGCCTGCCTGCCGACAGAGATCGCAGGCCGCAACCGCGTCTGGCGCGCGCTGCTGATCGATGCGATCCGCAACGATCCCGCATGGAAGGGCGGAAACTACACCGAGCAGCCGCGCGAAGCGCTGCGCACCGCTGCCGGCCTGCTTCTTCTTGCCGGCGCTGCGCCGATCGTGATGCAGAACGACTATCCCTCGCGTGACAAGGCCGACGCCTACGCCGCGAGCTATGTCGACAATTATCTCAAGACCGCCGAGGCCAACGATCTGCTCTACCAGGTGTCGTCGTCGCGCACTTACAACCCGTCGAAGGATCTCGAAAAGATCAAGGCGCCACTGGTATGGATCAACTCGGCGGACGACTTCATCAATCCACCGGAACTCGAGCTCGCCGAGCAGTTTGCACAACGCCTGAGGACTGGAAAATACATTCTCATTCCAGCAAGCGCAGAATCACGCGGCCATGGCACGCACACCTGGGCCGCGCTGTGGAAGCAGCATCTCGATGAGCTCTTGAAACGCACGGAGCGCAGATAGCAGAAGGCCCGGAGCGCTGCTCCGGGCCTTCGCATGTCTGGCGGCGAGGCCGTGTTATTTCGGGTTGCAGAAGTTGAGATAGTCCAGCGATTGCTGGGCCATGCCCTTGAGTGAGCCAATATACTTCGCGTTCACCTGCGCGGCGGGATCGCGCACGAAGGCCCACTGGGCCTCGCCCTGATCGGTCAGCACAGACACCATGTCGAGCTGCGCCATGGTGCGGATGTCGATCGACTGCAGCGGGAACACGAAGTCGGCTTCCGGCGCCTTGGGGTTGGTCTCGAACTTGCCGGCGACGGACTTGGCCTCCGCACCCATGCGGATGCGGTAGGTCGCTTCCTGGCCGACGCGGGTCGAAGGCTGCTTGCCGAGGCGCGCCGTGATCGTGCCGTTGGCGGGGTTGCAGGTCATGTAGAAGCCGGCCGGATTTTCGATCGTGCCGCCGGCGTTGACGAGCGCGAGGATCGGGTCCTGCGGCATCAGGCGTTCTTCGGCGAGCCACTGGCTGGTGGCGGCGATGTTCAGCACTGGCGCCGCGGCAGCCGAAGGCGCGGGAGAAGCGGCTCCGCCCGTGCTCGGCGCGGCGGCCGGATCGCTCACACACGCTGCGGCGAGGACGCCGGCAGCGGCGAGCAGGGAGAAACGTTTCAACATGGCGAATCCTTTCAACTGGGGCGCAAGCCTGACGACTGGCTTTGACGACTGGCCTGCGGTGCGCGTCAGATGGTGATGACGACTTTCCCCTTCGCGCGCCGCTCGGACAATTCCTTGATCGCTTCGGCTGCCCTTTCCAGCGGGTATCTGTTGGAAATGTGAGGCCGAATTGCGCCTTCTTTATAGAGCCGGAAGAGGTCCGCAAGGTTGGCTGCATGTCCCTTGGGGTCGCGCGCGACGAAAGCGCCCCAGAACACGCCGACGATCTGGCATGATTTCAAAAGTGTAAGATTCAGCGGCAGCCTGGGACTGCCGGCAGGGAAGCCAATCACGAGGAAACGCCCGTCCCAGTTGAGCGCGCGCACCGAAGGTTCCGCATAGTCGCCGCCGACGCCGTCATAGATCACGTCAACGCCGCCGCCCGAGATTTCCTTGATCGTTTCGGACAACTGCTTCTGTTGTTCCTTCGACAGCGGGTTCTGCGGATAGACGAAACCTTTGTCGGCGCCCTTGGAGAGGCAGAAGTCGACCTTGTCCTGGCTGGACGCGGCCGCGATCACTTCTGCGCCCATCGCTTTGCCAAGCTCGACGGCGGCAAGTCCGACGCCGCCTGCTGCGCCGAGCACCAGCAGCTTTTCGCCGGGCTTCAACTTCGCGCGATCCTTGAGCGCATAGTGCGAAGTTCCGTAGGTCATCAGCAGCGAGGCGCCTTCCTCGAACGGCATGAAGTCGGGAAGGGGATTCATGCGCGCGGCTGGAACGAGAATCTCTTCCGCCATGCCGCCGGCCCCGGTCGAGCCGAACACCTTGTCGCCCGGCTTGAAAGCCGTGACGCCTTCGCCCACGGACTTCACTACGCCGGCAATCTCGCCACCCGGAGAGAAAGGCCGCTGCGGCTTGTACTGATACATGTCCTGGATGATCAGGAAGTCGGGAAAGTTCACGCCGACAGCCTTCACGCTGACGACCATCTCTCCGGCCTTGGGGCTGGGCGAGGGCACGTCCTCCATCACCAGCGTATCGGGCAGGCCCGGGGCCTTGGAGAGAACGGCTTTCATGGTTCGGATGCTCCGGCTTGGTTCGCTGGGTCTGCATTAGCTGACCGCTCCGGGGCTGTCATCCCGCACAGGAAAGACCGCGCCGGCTCGCTTGCGGTTGTCCGCAGGCTCTGAAACCTTCCGTACAACGCGGCCTCGCAAGAGGACATGCGAGGGAGGTCAAGATGGTTGGTTTCGCAAGACGGCTGCCTGCACCCGGATGGGCAGGTATTGTCGCGGTGGTTGCGCTCTTGCTGGCTGCGTGCGCTACGCAGGCGGCGACGACGCCCAGCCCGGTCGCGGGCGTGCATTTCCGCATGGTCGAGACCAACGGCATCAAGCTGCGCATAGCCGAGGCCGGGAAGGGGCCGCTTGTCGTGCTGGCGCATGGCTGGCCGGAGAGCTGGTATTCCTGGCGCCACCAGATTCCCGCCATTGCAGCCGCAGGCTATCACGTCGTTGCTCCCGACATGCGCGGCTATGGCAAATCGGACAAGCCGCCCGCCGTCGAGGACTACGACATCAATCATCTCAGCGGCGACATTGTCGGCCTGCTCGATGCGCTGGGCGAGGAGAAAGCGATTCTGATCGGCCATGACTGGGGCGCGGTCGTCGCCTGGAACACTGTTCTGCTGCACCCGGACCGCTTCTCGGCGATGATCGCCATGAGCGTACCCAATGGCGGCCGCGCCGCCGCTGCTCCGCTTGCCGGCATGAGGTCGGCCTTCGGCGACAACTTCTACTACATTCTCTATCACAACGAGCCGGGCGGCGTGGCGGAAGCAGAGTACGACTCCGACCCGCGCGGCATCCTCTCGCGCCTCTATGCATCAACCGACACGCCGCGCGATCCGCCGACAGTGACGGATCCGAAGCGCTCCGCGGGCGGATGGATTCCGCGACTCGGCAAACCCACGGAGCTGCCGCCCTGGCTGACGCAGGCGGACCTCGACTACTTGGTGGCGGAATTCACCGAGGCCGGCTTCCGCGGCGGGGTGAACTACTACCGCAACTTCGACCGCAACTGGGAAATCACGCCGCAGCTCGCCGGCGCCCGCATCAAGGTCCCGGTCGCTTTCCTTGCCGGCACGGACGACATCGTCATCCGCGGCGCCAAGGAGGATCAGCTCCGCAACCAGATGTTGCGCGTCGCCGACGACCTCCGCGCCGTGAAGCTCGTGCCGGGCGCGGGCCACTGGATCCAGCAGGAAAAGCCGCAGGAGACCAACGCGTTCGTCCTCGACTTTCTTGCCGGCCTGAAGAAGTAGCGGCGTTGACTTCGCACGAGGCGAGGCCATTCATCCGCCCATGAAGCGGGCGCGCGGCTATTTCGGCATCGGGGCGGAGTCGATCTCCAAGCCCATGAACATGGGCGCCCTGATGCGCACGGCGCACGCCTTCGGCGCCAGCTTCACGTTTTCGGTCAGCGCCGCGCCCTCGATCCGCGTCGCCTACAATTCCGATACGTCGAAGTCGGCCTCGCACGTGCCCTACTACCAGTGGGATTCGATCGGCGAGATGAAGCTGCCTAGGGGCTGCAAGCTGGTCGGCATCGAGCTGACGGACGACGCCGTAGACCTGCCGAGCTTCCACCATCCGCAGGCGGCCGCCTACGTGCTGGGAGGGGAGGCGAGGGACCTGTCGCCGGAGCTGCAGGCGCGCTGCTCGCACATTGTGAGGATCCCGACGCGCTTCTGCATCAATCTCGCGCTGGCCGGAGCGTTGGTGATGTATGACCGCATGCTGATGATGGGCGGCTTCCCCGAGCGTCCAGTCGTTCCCGGCGGCCCGGCCGGCGAAGACTAGTCGAGATAGCGCCGGCCGCTGCCGACCTTGATGCGCGT
>DATBNA010000582.1:0-8246 GCA_036554545.1 Hyphomonadaceae bacterium | reverse complement strand
TGCCGAGGCCGACTTCGCCGCCGAACTGGGCGGCACGGCGATCCTGTTCTTCATCGGCGCGGTCCGCACGGAGAAGAAGACAATCGAAGAGGCGCCTGCGCGCAAGCGGCGCATGCCGTCTCTCGCGCGGGGATTTGGGGCATACGGACGATGAGCAGCAAGGTCGACGTCAGCGTTATCATCCCGACCTGGAAGGCGGCAGGCTTCATCGGCCGCGCTGTCCGGTCCGCCCTCGCCTCGACCGGCGTCAACATCGAGGTCGTGGCCGTCGACGATGCATCGCCGGACGACACGTTCGACGTCCTGAAGCAACTCGCGACAACGGATCCGCGCGTCGTCATTGACCGCCTGCCCGCCAATGCCGGCCCGTCGGCGGCGCGCAACCGCGCCATCGCCCTGTCGAACGGGCGTTTCATCGCCATCCTCGATGCCGACGATACGATGACCCCGGATCGTCTTGCCTATCTGGTGTCGGTCGCCCAGAGGAATGAAGCCGATATCGTCGTCGACAACATGCTGGAGGTCGACGAGGCTGGCGATCGCATCAGCAAGTACGCGTTCCTGAGCGGCGAGAACTTCGAGGAGCCGGACGATGTCGACCTCGAGACATGGATCTATTTCAACCAGCCGATGAAGTCGGGCGACTGCCTCGGATACCTCAAGCCCCTGATCCGCCGGTCAGCGATTGAAAGACTGGCCGCTCGCTATGACGAGAAGCTGCGCAACAGCGAGGACTACTACCTCATCGCGCATCTGCTCGCCGCAGGCGCGCGCATGAGCTATGTGCCGGAGGCCGGCTATCTCTACCGTCGCTCGGAAGATTCGACCTCTCACCGCCTTGACCCTTCGCAGACGCGGGCGCTGCTGGATGCCGAGGAACGTTTCCACACGCTGTTCTCCAACACGCTGACGCCGCAGGAGCGGTCGGCGCTGGCGCGCCGCGAGCGCGGCCTGCGCGATGTCGACCAGTTCGTTCGGGCGCTGGATGCGCTGAAGACGAGGAAGATCAGAGAAGTGCCGCGGCTGCTGGCTTCTGACATCCGCGCGTCAACCTTCACGCTTGCAACTTTCGCGAAGATCGCGATGGGCAAAGCCTTGGGAATGAAGCTGGTCTGACAATTACCGCGTCGGCGGCTCGAACGTGTCGCTGCACTGAGGGCCGACCTGTCTGGCCGGCACGTGCGAGACGCAGCGGAAAACGGCGCGTGCGACGGTGAAACGCGGCTCGCCGGTCCAGCCGGTCGCCGCGCCTGATCCCGCCCACAGGTTTGCGACCACGCGGCCGGTCGTTGTCGGAATGCCGGCCTTCGCGGCGGCGGCGGTCACTTCGTGGATCTTCACCCCGTCGACATACCAGCGGATCACGTCGGGCGACCATTCGAAGGCATAGAGATGGTAGCCGCTTGAGGTGTTGAACCAGAGCGGAATGTCTATGGCGTCGTCCCTGCCGTCCCGGAAGTAGTTCAGATGCACTTCGTTCGGCTTGCTGGCGACAAATTCGAAATCGATTTCGTCATGAGGATCGCCCCAGTAGTCGCCCGTGTAGGTGAAGAACGACGTCACGGCGCCCTCTTCGCCGGAAGCCTTGAGCACGGCTTCGTATCGGCCGTAGCCATAGACGCCGGTGCGCTGCCATTCGCTGCCGGAAAACGGAAGCCTCCCTTTCGTCTTGATGAGCTCGAGCGTCATCCCATCCTTGCCGAAGCGGATGTTGCGCGGGCTGTAGGCGATCTTGATCCAGCCCTCGTTCATTTCGTAGTCGGCGAGGTACTGGGTGCGCCGGTCGTGACCGTCCCGCAAGTCGATCAGGAAGCCTGGGCCTGCAGGCTCGCCGGTGTTCGCCGGCGCGCGGGGCGCCGGTTCCGCCGTGGCGGGCGACTCGAACCGTGCCGGGCTTAACGCAAGTATCGCCGCAACGGTGAGGCACGTGGCCACACCGGCGGCGATGCGCTTGGTTCCTGGCGGCGCCATGACAGTCCTTGGTCGCTGGCTAGACTGAATGGAACGCCGGCCAGCCTTCTGATTCAACAGTTTACGCCCTTCACGCGAGCGTGGTTGCCGCAGCGGTTGGCTGCGGACGAGGAGTTGGCTAAGCCGAGGGCGATGCGGGCCGGTCCGGGGATTCACGCCTGAGGATTCTGGGCCCGACGGGAGGAGAAGAATGTTCAACCGCAATATTGCGGCCGGCGTAGCTGCGTGCGCCCTGGCGGGCGCCTTGGCGTTTGCCTGTACCCTCCCAGGCGTTCCGGGAGGACGCGCTTCGCAGGCCGACATCGCGGCCGATGTTCTGAGGAAGTACGACTCCACCGAATGGAAATACTGGGGCGGCGACGGCGGGCAGAACCGCTACGCCCCGCTCGACCAGATCAACAAGGCGAGCGTCGGCCGCCTCAAGGTCGCCTGGCGCTGGAGCGCGGATACGTCGGGCGACGGAACTTCATCCAACTACAAGTCAACGCCTCTGCTGGATGACGGCGTGCTCTATGTTCCGTGGCTCAACCACGGCATGGCAGCGATCGACGCCGGCACAGGCAAGACGCTGTGGACGTTCGAGCCGCAGCCGGCGGACATCGGCGGCCGGGGCGCTTCGCTTGTGCTTCGCTCTCTTGCCTACTGGACCGACGGCAAGGAAAAACGCGTCTTCCACAATTCGGGCGACGGCCGACTCATCGCTGTCGACGGGAAAACCGGCAAGGCCGCGCCTGGCTTCGGCAAGAATGGCTGGATCGATCTTCGTCCCGGCATTGTCGAGGGGACGCCTGTGCAGGACGTGGGCTCGGTTTCGCCCGCCATCGTCGTGGGCGACGTCATCGTCGTGCAGACAATCCCCGGAGGCGCACGCAACAAGGAAGCGGCGCCTGGCCATATCCGCGGCTTCGATGTGCGCACCGGCGAGCTGAAGTGGACCTTCCACATGGTCCCCCGCAAGGGCGAGTACGGCTACGACTCGTGGGAAGACGGTGCGGCCGACTATGTCGGCAATTCCGGCACGTGGACGATGATGAGCGCCGATGTCGAGAACGGCCTCGTCTATGTGTCAGGCGACACGCCCTCCAACGACTTCTATGGCGGCGAGCGCAAGGGCGACGGCCTGTTCGCCGAAAGCGTCGTGTGCATAGACGCGAAAACCGGCAGGCGCGTGTGGCATTTCCAGACCGTGCACCATGGTATCTGGGACTACGATATCCCGGCGGCGCCGCTGCTGTTCGACATCGTCAAGGACGGAAAGCGTATTCCCGTCGCGACGGTGCTCACAAAGCAGAGCAACGTCTTCGTCTTCAACCGGCTGACTGGCGAGCCGGTCTGGCCGATCGAAGAACGGCCGGTGCCTGCCTCGAAGATCCCCGGCGAGAAGCTCTCGCCGACGCAGCCCTTCCCGTCGTGGCCGAAGCCGCTGCAGAGCCAAGGCTATCATGAGGACGACCTGATCAACTTCACGCCCGAGCTTCGCAAGGAAGCCATCGAGATCATGTCGAAGTACGCCAAGAGCGATACGCTTTATGAGCCGCTGGTCGATGTGAAGGCGACAGGGCTGCGCGGCACGCTGATCAACCCGGGCTATGGCGGCGGACCCAATTGGAACGGCGCCGCGTTCGATCCGGATACGGGCATGCTCTACGTGCCTATCCGCTACAAGCCGAACGCGGCTGGGTTGGCCCCGACGGACCCGTCGCGGTCCAACATGAAATACACGGCGTCGGGCAACCATGTGGTGCAGGGCCCGCGGGGGTTGCCGCTGTTCAAGCCGCCCTACAGCGAAGTGGTGGCGCTCAACATGAACACGGGCGAGCATGCCTGGCGCATCCCGCTCGGCAAGCCGAACGCGTCGATCCGCAACAACCCGGCGATCAAGGACCTGCCGCTCGACTGGGATTCGATGGGCGACTTCGATATCCGGCCGAGCCCGCTGCTGACCAAGGAGCTGTTCTTCTTCGGCGCGTCCGGCAACCTCGCCGGCGGCACGGGAAGCCCGGCCTTCCGCGCTTATGACAAGACGAACGGCAAGGTGGTCTGGGAGATGGACCTGCCCTCGCTCGTGACCTCGGCGCCGATGACCTACATGCTCAATGGCCGGCAATACATCGTTGTCGCCGTGTCGGCGCGCGGGAAGCCGGCAGAGATGGTGGCGCTGACGCTCGATGGCGTCAGCGAGAATGGCCCGGCGCCTGCTGGCGGCGTGCCTCTCGCAGCAGCGCCCCCTTCGACGCGTGCGGCGGCGATGGCGGTGGCGGCGACGCCGGAAGAACTGGCGCTGGGCAAGTCGAAGTTCGACCAGCTCTGTGTCGTCTGCCATGGCGAGAACGGGCGTGGCGGCACCGCCGTGGGCGCGCCGCCGGTCAACAACCGTACAGACTTTGCGAATATTGGCCGCGTGATCGCGCAGGGCCAGGGCGAAATGCCGTCGATGGCGGCTGCACTCAGCCCGGCTGAGATCGAGGCGATCGCCAAGCATGTGGTGAAGACCCTGGGTCCGCAGCAGCGCACCGGCGGGCCCGGCGGCGGACGCGGCGGTCCTCCTCCTGAGGAGGACTAGCCTCCGCCATAGCCGCCTATCACCGGCAGGATTTCGCCGGTGATGTAGGACGACATCTGCGGCGAAGCGAGAAAGACGAAGGCCGGCGCGATCTCTTCAGGCTGCGCCGGCCTCTTCATGGGCGTCCTCGCGCCGAAGCAGGCGACTTCGTCCGCAGGCTTGTCTGCCGGATTGAGCGGTGTCCAGACCGGGCCAGGCGCAACGGCGTTGACTCGGATCCCGCGCGGCAGGAGGTGCGTCGCCAACGAGCGCGTGAAGGCGTGGATGCCGCCCTTGGTCATCGAGTAGTCGAGCAGCTCCTTGTTGCCCATGAGGCCGGTAACAGAGCCGTTGTTCACGATGACTGAACCCGGGCGCATGTGCGGCACGGCTTCCTGCGACATGTGGAACATGCCGTAGAGGTTGGTCTTCAGCGTGCGGTCGAAGTGCTCCTGGGTGAGGTCTTCGAAGCGATCGACGTGGAGCTGGAAGGCGGCGTTGTTCACCAGCACGTCGAGCCGGTTGAACTTGTAGATCACCTGCCCGACGGCCTTGCGGCAGAAATCGCGGTCCGAGATGTCGCCGGAGATGAGCAGGCATTCCTTGCCTTCGTCGGCGACGGCGAGGCGTGTCTGTTCGGCGTCTTCGTGTTCGCTGAGATAAATGACGGCGACCTCGGCCCCTTCGCGGGCGAAGAGGACGGCGACCGAGCGGCCGATGCCACTGTCGCCTCCAGTGACGATGGCGACCTTGCCCTCGAGCTTGCCCGAACCTCTCCAGTAAGGCGCGTCGTACATGGGCGCCGGGTCGAGCTCTTCCTCCAAACCGGGCTTGGGCTGGTGCTGTTTGGCGAAGGGTGGGACAGGATACTTGCGGGCGCCGGTCTGAGGCGCTTCTTCCTTTTCCTCGAGCTCCGGTTTCGCATCGACCTTCTGCTGGATTCTCCGATGCTCGGCCGCGGTCTTTTCCGCCTGCTGGGCTTCGGCCTGCATCTGCTTCTGGGTCATCGCCGCGTCTCCATATGGGCCGGTAAAACCCGAACGGACGGGGCAAAACCTTGTTCCAGCTGGCGTGTTGCCCATCCGGGGCGAGGCGCCTATAAGGGCGCTCCTGAATTGGCGGAGCGTGGCGCAGCCCGGTTAGCGCACCAGTCTGGGGGACTGGGGGTCGTGGGTTCGAATCCCGCCGCTCCGACCATTCAGGCGCTCAGCGAAAACCCGCCCAACACCCGAGTGCGGATCGCCTTTCCGGCGACTTCCGGTGCGGGCAGCCGTCTTGCACAGTATGCAACGGCATGGAGACCGGGGACCTGATCGATGCGTTGCAGCGCCTGGCGGTGGCGCTGGCGATCGGATTCCTGGTGGGGATCGAGCGCGGCTGGAAGCAGCGGGACGAGAAGGAAGGCGACCGGGTTGCGGGGCTTCGAACGCATGCCCTCTCTGGCCTGTTTGGAGGGCTGACGGGGCTGACGCTGCCGCTGGCGGGACCTCTGTTCGTGGCGGCTGCAAGCCTCGGCTTCGCATCGCTGTTCATCCTGTTCTTCTATCGCGAAGCTGTTGTGACCGGGACAAGGTCCGCGACGGCAGCGCTGGCGGCGCTGATGGTGTTCGGCCTTGGCGTCTATTGCGGGCTGGGCGACCTGACGGTGGCGGCAGCTGTCGGCGTGGCGATGACAGGCATCCTCGCGTTCAAGCAGAATCTTCACCGCTGGCTGCAGTCGCTGAGCTGGTCAGAGCTGCGATCGGCGCTGGTGATCCTGGCGGCGACCTTCATCGCCCTGCCCATCCTGCCTGACCGG
Organism: Hyphomonadaceae bacterium; assembly: GCA_036554545.1. Lineage (GTDB taxonomy): Bacteria > Pseudomonadota > Alphaproteobacteria > Caulobacterales > Hyphomonadaceae > UBA7672. Next base: position 1,935 of record DATBNA010000582.1, on the reverse strand, counting down.
ACCATCGATCCGTGGGGGGCGGTCAATCCGCGGTCGCTGTGGTTCATGACCATCATTCTCGCATCGGCGATGTTCGGCGGCTATGTCGCGCTGAAGGTGCTGGGGCCGAAGGCCGGACTGCTGGCGGGGGCGCTCGTGGGCGCGATCGTCTCATCGACGGCGATGACGCTCGATCTGGCGCGGCGGGCGAAATCCGGCGAGGCGCCGCCACGCGATGCGGCGGCGGCGGCGATGCTGGCGACCGTGGTGAGCCTGACGCGGGTGGGGATCATCGGCTCGGCGTTCTCGGCCAGCATTGCGCTGCATCTCTGGATTCCGCTGGGGGCGGCGATTTTCGTGTCGCTCGCATTTGCTGCGACGATTGCGTTCGTTGACCGCGACAAGAAGAGCGAGAGCGGCGAGCGGAAGATCCGCAACCCGCTCGATGTGGTGGAAGTAGGGAAGTTCGCCCTGCTCCTCGCCGTCCTGACCGTTGCGGCGAAGCTTTCGGCGGTGTGGTTCGGCGACGCCGGGCTCAGCGTGTTCGCGGCGACGGCGGGGCTGGTGGATGTGGACGCGGTGACGCTGGCCATCGGCGGGATGCGGGACCTTTCGCCGACGTCCGCCGCGTTCGCCATCCTGATCGCCGCGGCGGCCAACACGGTGTTCAAGGCGGGTATAGCCGTGGCGACCGGCGGCAGGGATTTCGGACTGTGGTTTGCGGGGGCTTGTGCAGCGGCGCTCGTCGCCGGGGCGATTGCGTTTGCGGTTTCCGCAGCCTGGTTCGGGCCGCCGGGAGGGGGCTGAGCAGATCGATGGTGGGCGGTGACGGGATCGAACCGCCGACATCCTGCGTGTAAAGCAGGCGCTCTGCCAGCTGAGCTAACCGCCCTATCGGCCCCGCGCTAACCGGCCCGGCCCCTCCGGTCAAGGCAGGCCCTGATGCATTGCAGATGGACCTCAGGCCGCGGTGCGGACCGCGTCCAGGCGGGACTTGAGGTTGGAGAGGTCTGTCAGAAGGGATTCCAGCCGGTCCCGCGCGGTGTCGCCCATGGCGCCGGCATGGCGGAAGTCGCCACGATCGACGGCCTCGCGAACAGCGTCCTGAAGGTCGCGCACGGATGCGCCGGCTTCTTCCGAGGGAAGAGTCATTGTCGTTTCAGCCCCGCTCTCGCTGGCCGGAACCGCCCCCGGTTCTTCGTCGAGAACCTTGATGGCCCCGCGAATGGTCAGCCCCTGTACGTGGAGGAGATTCTGCAGCTTGCGCAACATCTCCATGTCTTCGGGACGGTAGTAACGACGCCCGTCGGGGCGCTTCATCGGGCGCAGGTTGTCGAACTTCGTTTCCCAGAAGCGCAGCACGTGGGTCTTGAGGCCAAGCTCGCCGGCGGCTTCGCCTATGGTACGAAACGCGTCAGCGGATTTCGCCGCTTCGTCTGACTCAAAGGCAGAATCCGAATCCATTGCCTGTTCGGCCTTGCGTACGGCGGTCATCAGCTGCTCCGGGAGCTCATCGCTGCTTCAACCCTCTGCCGCAAAAGTGGAGAAGGCTTGAACGACACCACCCGTCTTGCCGTGATCGGGGCCTCTTCGCCGGTCTTGGGATTACGACCGACGCGGGCTTTCTTCCGGCGCACCACGAAGTTCCCGAAGCGTGCGAACTTCACATCCTCGTCGCGCTCGAGTTCGGCGCAGACAAGCTCGAGCACACGCTCGAGGAAGTTGCTTGAATCCTGTTTGGTCAGGCCGACCTTCTGGACGAGCCTGTCGACGATCTCTGCGCGCGTGAGGGTGTTCTCAGGCAACAGCGTCTCCGGGATGATTTGGAGAGGCTACTCGGCTCCGAATCGAATGTTAAGGGCCAAATGAGTCAAATCCCGAACAATTTCATTCATTTACTGATTGTTAGGTTACATCCGGATGAGCGCGGAACCCCATGTAAGTCCGCCGCCTATC
>DATBNA010000566.1:0-2403 GCA_036554545.1 Hyphomonadaceae bacterium | reverse complement strand
GGCTCATCCGCGGCGTGAAGAATGGCCCGTCCCCGGACTGGATGCAGAAGCGGCTGAAAGCGATCGGCATCAACCCGACGAACATGCTGGTCGACGTCACCAACTACATCTCGTTTGACCGCGCCCGCCCGCTGCACGTCTATGACGCGAAGAAGCTCACCGGCGGCATCCATGTCCGCATGGGCAAGGCGACCGATAGCTTCGAGGCGCTCGACGGCAAGACCTATTCGAACCTGACCGACATGTGCGTCATCGCCGACGACTCGGGCGCCATCGGCCTCGGCGGCATCATGGGCGGCGCCTCCACCGGCTGCTCCATCGAAACCACCGACGTCTTCATCGAGTCCGCCTGGTTCGACCCGCTCCGCACCGCGCGCACCGGCCGCGCCACCGGCATCCTCTCCGATGCGCGCTTCCGCTTCGAGCGCGGCGTCGATCCCCACTCCCCTGTCGACGGCATCGAACTCGCCACGCGCCTCATCCTCGAAGCCTGCGGCGGCGAGCCCTCCGAAGTCGTCCTTGCCGGCAAGATCCCCGACGGCCCCAAGCCTGTCGCCTTCAAGCCGCGCGACATGAAACGCCTCACCGGCGTCGACATGCCGGCCAAGCGCATGGAGCAGATCCTGCGCTCGCTCGGCTTCGAGCCTGTCGTGCCGACCAAGGCGCAGCAGACCTCCGAGACCGTCTGGGCCACCAAGGTGCCTTCCTGGCGTCCCGACGTCGAAGGCTCCGCCGACATCGTCGAGGAGCTCATCCGCATCGAAGGCTACGACAAGCTGCCGAACGATCCACTGCCGCAACCGGAAGGCCCTGCACGCGTCGTCGTCACGCCGCTGCAGAACCGCGTGCGCACCGCACGCCGCGTCCTCGCCGGCCGCGGCTTCCTCGAAACCGTGACGTGGTCCTTCATGTACCACGAGAAGGCCGCTCTGATGCTCGGCGGCCCGAACCAGCTGCAAGGCGCGCTGACGATCGACAACCCGATCGCCTCCGATCTCGACTACATGCGCCCCTCGATGCTGGCGAACCTCGCCGAGGCCGCCCAGCGCAATGCCGATCATGGCGCCGAGGATGTCCGCCTGTTCGAGGCGGGTCCCGTCTATCTGGGCGACAAGCCTGCCGACCAGCGCATGACCGTCGCCGCCGTGGTGAAAGCTTCGAAGGGCCGCGACTGGCGCGGCGCATCGCTCGCCTACGACGCCTTCTCCGCCAAGGCCGATCTCTTCGCCGTGCTCACCGCGCTCGACCAGGGCCCTGACCGTTTCCAGATCGGCGCGCCTGAAGGACCGCACTGGCATCCCGGCCGCTCCGGCACGCTGCGCCTCGGGCCGAAACAGATCGTCGCCACCTTCGGCGAACTCCATCCGGCCTTCCTGAAGGCGCTCCGCGCCGAAGGACCGATTGTCGCTCTCGAGATCGCGCTCGATGCCCTGCCCGCGGCGAAAGCGAAAACCGGCAAGACGCGCCCCGTGCTGGACAAGGCCGACCAGACGCCGGTGCGCCGCGACTTCGCCTTCGTCGTCGACGAGAAAGTCCCCGCCGGCGATATCACCCGCATGGCCATGAAAGCCGACCCGAAACTGGTCGCCGCCGCCCGCGTCTTTGACGTCTTCCGCGGCTCCGGCATCGGCGAAGGCAAGAAGTCCATCGCCATCGAAGTGACGCTGCAGCCTCGCGGCCAGGCGATGACCGACGAACAGATCGAAGCGGTAGCGCAAGCCATCGTGAAGTCGGTCGCCAAGGCGACAGGCGCGGTGCTGCGCGGCTGACGCCTCGCTCAACATTGCCGGAGGGTTTCCAAGCCTCTCTCCACCGCATCCCCCGCGCAGGCGGGGGCCCAGTCCAGCGCGCGAACGCGCGCTAGCAGGTGATCTCTACCCCAACCGCCGTCATCCTCGGGCAAGCGAAGCGCGACCCGAGGATCTTTCTTTCCCTCTGCGAGTCCGGATGCTGCAGCGAAAAAAGATCCTCGGCTCAGTGAGGAGCGGCGCCGCAGGCGCGATTTGATCCAGTGGATCAAATCGAGAGACGAACGCCCCGGCAGGGGCCGAGGATGACCCGCTGAGAGAGCGGCAGTTGGCGGACGCTGTCCGCCGGACTGGATCCCCGCCTGCGCGGGGAACGCGGACTTGCGTCCGCTTCCAGCCCGCAGAAAAACCGCTCGAAATCCGCCGGTCTCAAACCACGTCTGCGAAAAACTTCGTGAGCCATTTCAAGGCTCAGAGGAAAAACAATCGGGGGATTTGACGCTGGTTTTCCCCACCCCCTTTTTGCGGGGCGATACTTCCGGCCATGAAAGGAAGAACGCGCACGCCCTTGTGGCTCATCTGCGATGTCGCAGCCTGCCTGAGACTGCACATCGCGCTGGGCATTCTCGCGCTGGCGGTGCGCCGCTTCTGGCCG
>DATBNA010000529.1:0-6378 GCA_036554545.1 Hyphomonadaceae bacterium | reverse complement strand
ACCGCCTCAACGAGCGCCACTATGGCGGCCTCACCGGCCTCAACAAGAAAGAGACCGCCGCCAAGCACGGCGACGCGCAAGTGAAGATCTGGCGCCGCTCCTTCGACGCGCCGCCGCCTGATCTCGAGCCCGGCTCCGAATTCGATCTTTCGCGCGATCCCCGCTATCGCGGCATCAACATTCCGAAGACCGAAAGCCTCAAGACGACGCTTACCCGCGTCCTGCCATACTGGAATTCCGAGATTGCGCCCAGGCTCAAGGCTGGCGAGAACATCCTGATCGCGGCGCACGGCAATTCGTTGCGCGCCATCGTCAAGCATCTGTTCGACGTGCCAGACAGCGAGATCACCGAGGTTGAAATCCCCACCGGCAATCCGCTGCTGATCGACCTCGACGGCGGCCTGAAAGTCAAGTCCGCGCGCTATCTCGACCCGGCGCGCGCCAGGCCGTTGCCGCCGGCATGACCGCCGACGCTCACACTTTTTCCGAAAGTGATGAGCGCTACATGGCGCGGGCGATCGAACTCGCGCGGGCGCAGCTCGGCAAGACGGCGCCCAACCCTACTGTCGGCTGTGTGATCGTCCTGGATGGCGTCGTCGTCGGCGAAGGTGTAACCGGCGTTGGCGGACGCCCGCATGCCGAAGAACTTGCGCTGAAGGCCGCCGGAGAAAAAGCGCAAGACGCAACGGTCTATATCAGCCTCGAGCCATGCAATGCGCGCTCGTCAGGCTCGCTCTCCTGCTCCCAGTTGATGATCGCGGCCGGCATCGAGCGCGTCGTCATCGCCTGCGAAGACCCGCATCCGCTCGGCTCACACGGCGTCTCGCGACTCGGCGCAGCCGGCGTCGAAGTGATGCTCGGCGTATTGCGGCCGGAGGCCGAAGCGCTCAACTGCGGCTTCTTCAAACTGACTGAAACGGGCCGCCCCTGGCTCGCCATCGACGCCGATCCGTCTTCCTATGACAGCGAGTTCGATCTCAAGCGCGAAGAGAGCTACGAGGCGGCGCTCGATCGGCTCGGCAAGCAGGGCCTCACCCGCATCTTCGTCCGCCCCGGCACGCCGCTCGCCGCGCAACTCAAGGCGCGCGGGCTGGTCGATGCCGACAACAGCCAGAAATGAAAAACGGGCCGGCCTCATGGCCGACCCGTCTCGAAGTTTTGTGCGTGAACGCTGCCTGAGCAGCGATGCCAGCTTAGAGCGGCTGAAGCTGCGTCGCGGCCATTTTGCCTGAACGCTTGTCCTTCTCGAGCTCGAAGCTCACCCGCTGGCCTTCATTGAGGCCGGCGAGCCCTGCGCGCTGAACAGCCGAGATGTGAACGAACACATCGGAGCCGCCCTGCTCAGGCTGGATGAAGCCGTAGCCTTTTTGCTCGTTGAACCACTTTACGGTGCCGGTAGCCATGTAGATCTAGTCTTTCGATCGTGTTCGCGGGACCGGGGGGACCCAGGAACTATTAGAGGGCGCTTGCAGCCGCACCCGGGGGGCCGTCAAAATCGTGGAGGTCGGTAGGCCAGATCCGGAGCTCGATCCAGAAGGGATGACCCTGTAGGCGAGCAGTGGAGAGCAACCGAACCTGTTCAGAATTCGACGGCGGCACCTATCGCATACAAGGGGCTGCTTGAAAAGCGGCCCCCCAACGGGTGACATAGAGTTTAGGCTGTTCACGAGAGGAGCCGGGCTGCGCCGCATCTTAATCGAATACGCGCGCATGCCTAACTGAGACCGATGCCTTCGCCTGTTTTTCTCGATCATCGCGCAGTCCTGGTGGTTAGCGGCGCCGATGCCGGAACCTTCCTGAATGGCCTGCTCACCATATCGACGCTCGATCTCCGGGAAGGAGAAATGCGGTATGGCGCGCTGCTCACACCGCAGGGAAAGGTCATCGCCGACATGATCCTGACCCGTATTGCGGACGGCTTCTTTATCGACTGTTCCGCCTCGGCGGCGCCGGCTCTCCTGAAACGCCTGCGCATATTCAGGTTGCGCGCTGCCGTTGCGATCGAGGAACGTTCCGATCTTGGCGTCATGGCGTTCGAGGGATCGCCAGATCCGCGCTCGCCGCTGGCGCCCACGCGGCGCATTGCTGCGCGTGCAGCGGACACAGGAGATATCGCCGCCTTTCACGCTGCGCGCATCGCTGCAGGGATCGCCGAACAAGGCATCGACTTCGGCTCAGAGGACGTCTTCCCCGCTGACATCAACATGGACCTCAATGGCGGAATCGATTTCAGGAAGGGCTGCTTCGTCGGGCAGGAAGTCGTCTCGCGCATGAAGCGTCGCGGCACCGCGCGCCGCCGCACGCTGAAAGCAACATTCACTGCTGACATTCCTGCGCCGTCACCCGTGCTAGCCAACGGCTTCGAGATCGGACTGCTCACGTCGGTTTCCGGCGGCGCAGGCCTCGCACGCGTGCGAATCGACCGTATGGCCCAAGCATTGGCGAATAACGAAATCATTACGGCAAACGGCCAACCCGTTCGCTTCGACGGCCCGCCCTGGCTTGCAGCCGAATTGGCCGCGATGACCGGGACAAAAGAAAACCACTGATGAAGAAGCTCCCGTGAAGAAACTGGATGACATTCCCTGCGGCTGGGCGCCGGCCGCGGATGCGCTCTATCGGAACTACCACGACACCGAATGGGGCGTGCCCGAGCGTGACAGCCGCGCGCTGTGGGAGAAGTTCCAGCTCGACGGGTTCCAGGCCGGCCTTTCCTGGATCACCATCCTCCGCAAGCGCGAGGAGATGCGGAAGGAATTCGACGGCTTCGTTCCGGAAAAGATTGTCCGCTGGAACCAGAAGCGCATCGACCGCGCGCTTGGGAACCCCGGCATCATCCGCAGCCCGATCAAGATCGCGGCCACCATCGGCAATGCCCGTCTCTATCTCGACATGGCCGAGAAGGGCGAGGACTTCTCCGATTATGTGTGGTCATTCGTCAACAACAGGCCGGTCGTCAACCAGCTCGAACACTGGAAGAAGGTTCAGGCCAAGACGCCGCTTTCCGAAAAGATCGCGAAAGACATGAGCAAGCGCGGCTTCAAGTTCTGCGGTCCCGTCATCGTCTACGCCGTCATGCAGGCCATGGGCATGGTCAACGACCACGAAGTGCGCTGTCCGCGCCACAGGGAAATCCAGAAACTCGAAAAGGCGCGCCGCAAATGACTGCTCGTTTCATCCTCGGGACGGCTGCGCTGCTCGCCTCCGCCTGCACCAACCTGGCGCCTGACTACGACAACGCCGCCCGCGCCAGGTGCCGTGAACTCCCTAACCAGTTCGATCGCCAGGAGTGCATGGCTCGCGTCGAAGAGAATTCCCGCGCCCAGCGCGGGGAACGGCAGTACTGACGCAGCGGTACGGCGATTACTCGGACTTGGCGCGCAGCAGGACTAGGCCGCCGGTATGGCGCTTCACTTCGAGGGGGGCGCCCGCTGTGTTGGTGAGGTGGAAATCTTCAAGCAGCGTCGGAATATCCGCCTTCTCCGCCCAATCGCGGCCCATCTGCGGATCGATATTATGCTCGCCCCAACCGAGGACGGGGCAGTTGATATCCGCCACATCGCGCAGAGGCGCGGTCTCGGCGTTGACCGGCTTGAGAGCGCCGCGCAGCAGATAGCTAAACCCCGATAGTTTGTCGCCAGAGCTGTGTTTCAGGACGCGCAACTCGCCTTCAGGACAATCCTGCACGAGCGGTCGGATTACATCTATTCCTCGCCAGTCCCAGCGGCCGCCGAAAAGCCAGCTGGCGTTCGGCACACCCGTCAGCGTCGCCGACGCTGCGAACAGCAGGCCCGCTGCGGCGGCCGCTCGCGGCCAGAAGCTGCGCGGCGCGGAAAGGGCCGTCGCCAGGTGCGTGTGGAGGATGACGACACAAAGAATCAGGAAGGCAGGCATGCCGATAATGAGATAGCGCCACCCGAAGATTGCGGTGTGAAACGATACGGCCATGGGGATGAGCGTGAAGAGCACCATTGTCACGACCGTCAGTATCGCAGGCGCGCGGCTGCCGGGCAGTGCGAGCGACACAATCAGAAACGCCGCCACGAACGGTACGACCGCCGTAACGCCAACAACGAATTGCTTGAGGAACCAGAACGTCTCGATCACCCAAGTAACCGTGAACTCCATCCAGAAACCCGCTTGGGCGATCGTGGAGAACACGGGGAATGCGACAGCCAACCAGACGGCGAAGGCCACCGTCGTTGCGATGCCGGTCGTCAGGCCGAGCACAATGAGATCGCGGCGCCGGCCGACAAACCATCCGGCGGCCATGGCGCCCGCCCCGAGCGCGCCTGCGAACATGGCGCCATATATGTGCATCCACGCCCCCAAGACACCGCAGGCCGCGAGCACGATGGCGTCGGTTCGACCCTGCCCAGCCGCAGGCGCCGGCCCGATGACGCGAATTCCGACGATGAACGCCATGAGGGCGGCGAGCGCCATGTTGACGCCATAGACGCGCCCCTCCGACGCGAAAGAAAGCACGGGAGCAGAAACCAGAAAAAGCGCTGCGCATCAGAGCGCGAGCGTCATGTGGCCGGCGAGACGTCCCCGCCAGATCATGAGTCCCAGCGCAATTGCTATCAAGGGGAGGTTGACGACGAGGAAGGCGACGCGACCTTCAAAACCCGCGGCCTGCGCAAACCAGACGGCGGAAAAATAGAACGGAGCGTTGGTATCCGGGAGGATGCGTTTGCCAAACGCCTCGCCGAAGGAAAGCTTCGGATCTCCCGCCCAGAGCGAGAAGAGTTCGTCGGTCCAGAGCCCCATCTTGGGCAGCTCGATGGCATGAAAAACGATGAAAACAGCAAGAGCCGCGATCAGGGCGCATATTGCGATCGGACCCGACCGATCGCGCGCCACCGCCAGAATTCGCGCCACAGGATCCACCGCGACGCTGGCGGTCGAGGTATTGCTCATCTAGGGCTCCCGAGATTTCCCCCGAAATCAGCAAAAACGGCGCCATAGGACATAATTAATATCCGGCATTTCCGTACCGCCCTGGTCGCGAATCCGCCTTCCGGCCTGGTGGATTCATTGGCCTTGGCCGTTCAAGGCGCGCCGCCGTAGGGTGCGGCAGGCCCTGCAGGAAGGACGCAAGATGGCGGACGCCCCCAATGTGAGCCCTTTAGCAGCCGCCATGCGCCGTGTGATCACCGGGGATGACGCCGCAGGCGACAGCATCGTCATCATAGATGGCCCGCCTGCCTGCACCAATGGCGCTCCGGAACTCGGCGGCCTGTTCGACATCTGGCACGACGTAGTTTCCGGCCCCCTCGACCCCATGAACCACAAGGACCTCGGTCCGGCGCGGAACGTGCTCTCGCCTGACGCCGGCAAGGTTAAGGTGCGCTGGTTCGTCATCAATCCGCGCCCGCCGGGCGTGCCTGCGGAAACGCTGAACGCCTTCGCACGCGAACGCTTCCGCAGTTTCGACGCCGAGGATCACCTCACGGACCAGTCGAAGCACCCGGCGATGCACAAGACAGCAACGCTTGATGTCATCTGCCTGCTGCAGGGCGAGGTCGACCTGATCCTCGACAGGTCCGTCACCCGCATCAGACCCGGCCAGATTGTCATACAGCGCGGCACCAGCCACGCCTGGGAAGCGCATGGCGGCCCCGCCCTGCTTCTCGCCGTGTTGATCGATCGGCCGCTTTCGGGCAGCAGCCACTAGCTCTCGAAAGTGCTAGACTCAAATCAGTAGAGGAGTACCCGCCATGAAGCGCCACATTTCGATCCTCATCCTCCCCGCGCTGGCGCTCCTTGCCTCCGCCTGCGCTTCCGGCAAGCCGACGCAGGAGCTTTCGCAGGAAGCTGTCTGCCTCTCGCACTTCGAGAACGATCCGGTCGAACGCGATCGCTGCCGCCAGTCGGCCAAGACTCGCAACGACACTGTCCCCGATGTGCGCCCGCAGGATCTGCCCGTGCGCACGGGCGGCCTCAGCGACTAGCCCGCCGCAGGCGGCGACCAGGTCGCAAAGATCGCAAAAAGCGCCGACCCGGCCATCGTCAGTGCGGCGATACGAAAGAACCATCGCGCGAAGGTCGGACTCTGGAAGCGCTGCGCCAGCGTATCCGCGCCAAAAGCATAGATCATCAGGCCGAACATCTCGCATATGGTCACCGTGACCATCAGAACGATGGCCTGTGCGACGAGATCGGCGCTGGCGTCGATGAAGCCCGGCATGGCGACTGCGAAGTAGACCAGCGCATTGGGATTGAGCAGCTGCAGCCCGACGCCTGTCGCCAGGAGCCTGGCGCGCGGCGGCGGCTCGCGGCGCAGGAGATCGACAGGCGCGCCGAACGCCGTCCGCCAGGCCAGGAACAGGATGAAGGCGATCCCGGCGATCTTGAGCGCGACGAACGCAGTCGGGA
>DATBNA010000513.1:0-11113 GCA_036554545.1 Hyphomonadaceae bacterium | reverse complement strand
GGCGGCGAGGTATCCAGGGGCTGTTCCATTGGAAATCCGGCCAGTTCGCACGATGGTTCTGGCGATGGACCGGTCCGCAACGGCGACCGTCGTCCGCGAGAGGTAGCGACTGGCGGCCCGCACGTTATGGACAGTCGACTGGTGGGCAAGGAAGAACTGGCCGAACTCGAAGGCGAACGCCAGCGCCGCCAGGAAGAGCGGCATCGTGCAGACGAATTCGATCGTCACCGCCCCTCGTTCCGAGCTGGCGAATTTCCTGTACTTTGCGGCTTTCATCGGACAAGCACCGAGAACTCTCGGGCTACGCTCTCGTTGGCTGGCATCAGGCCGCGCACCCTGAGGTCCATTTCATAATGATCGACGGTTCTCGTGCACCGCAGGTTTCCGCGGCGATCACGGTCCCACTCGACGCACTCTTCCTCGTGCTCGACATCGATGACTTCGAGGCGCGCCCAGGTTTCGACCGGTACGCGCGGAATGGCCTGGTTTCCGGCCAGGAGGCCAGAATTCTGATTGCAGTTCACAATGGCGACCGGCAAATCGGTGTTATCCTCGTCGCGATCGTCCAGCCCATCAAGAATCGCCTCGCTTTGCTCGTCGTTGAAGCTTTGCTCGACGGCGACGCGGCGGCTGTAGCACTGGGTGTCCGGATCGTTTGATTCAATGTAGTTCTCGAGCGCGTTCGGGCTGCGTCGCGCCACGTCGAGCAGGGCGAACTGGCCCCGCGCCCATCTGCCCGTGTAGTGCAGCCTCAAGTTGTTGATGTCCCGGCCGACCTGAGCGTTGAAGGGGCTATTTTCGTCCGGGTTGCAGATCATCAGCGGGATGGAATTGCACACCCGGCGCTCGAAGCCGGCGCTTGCACGCGGGGCGACACTGCTTCCCTGCAGCGATCCTCCGAGCATCGAAAAGAACAGGAAGTTTTCGGTCTCGGTCGTGGTCTCCACAGTGACGTACCGGGTGATCCTGTGGGCGGTTGCCGAGGCCACAGTGTAGGTGGGCGCCGGAGCCCCGCGTTCCCATCTTGCGGTGACGGCGTTGGCTGCAAGCGGATACGACGAATAAAAAGTCATCCGCTGAACACGAACGATGCTGTCACCCGAAAGCGTGAGCCGGCGGCCCGACGGAATCTGCCGGTCGTATGGGCAGGTCGCGTTTGAGGCCCCGGTCACGGCGGCAACAGCATAGGCCACCGCACAGGGCCTGCCGTCGAGTTCGGCGGCGGCGGCAAGTGCTGCGCGATCGGCGTAGGAGCTCGTTTCGCTGTGGACATTCATCACCCTGCCGACGTCGAACACCAGTCCGATCATCACAAGCAGCATAGAAAAGGCGATGACGGCGAAGATGGTGACTCCGCCGTCCTCATGCTGCAAAAAGCTCCGCCAGCCGAATGGAAGACGGAAACGCTGGTGTGAACGCGGCATCACGTTCCACCCCCTCTCTCCGGGGATCAGTTGGCAGCGGGGGTGTTGCTCCCGGCTGAGGAAGCGCCCACCGCTTCCGGTTTTTCGACGCGGTCAGTCAGGTAAGCCTGGTTGGCCTTGGCGGCCCGAGCGGCGCTCGAGGCAACGTCGGCGCTGGATCCTTGCGGGTTGACCGTCTGGGCGGCGATGTTCTGCCGGACTGCGTTCCCGAAGACGTCCTTGGCCTCGTCATACGCCCCGATTTCAGTGGCGCACGCGCCGAGGGCGAAGGCGGCGAGAATTGCGGTGGTTGTTCTGATCATGGCTGCACGTACCCATAGGCTCCATCAATACCGCCCGAGGCGCCCGACGACTTGACGTCCTCGGTCTTCCCGAACAGGAAGAATTCAAGTTCGCTCGGCGGGACGACGAAGTCGGTCGGCGCCGCGAGCTGTTTGTTCGACACCGGTTTCACGAGACGTGCGGTGATCAGCACCACAAGCTCTGACTGTCGCCGTTCAAATGCGTCGGAGCGCGCGAGCGCGCCGATGATCGGCAGATCGCCAAGCCACGGGATCGACCGCATCTGGTTGGTGAGGTCATCCTGGATCAGACCCGCGATGGCAAAGCTCTGGCCGTCGCGAAGTTCGACTGTTGTATTGGTTCGACGGACCTTCAGTCCGGGAATGACAATTTCGCCCAGAGTGAAGGAGACCGACGGGTCGATCGCAGAAACTTCCGCTGCGAGCTCCAAGTTGATTGCATCCTTGCCGGTGACTGTCGGCGTGAAGGAAAGTCCGACGCCGAATTCCTTGAACTCGACCGTGATGGTCGAGCCTGCGCCAGCATTGGCCTCCTGTGCGACCGGGATGGGGAACTCGCCGCCAGCCAGGAATTTGGCGGTGTCGCCCGAGAGCGCAACCATGTTCGGTTCCGCCAGGGTGCGGACCATGCCCTTTTGTTCGAGCATGTCGAACGCGACATTGAGTGCGAACTCGCCCGCGTCGATGAACGTCACTTCACCGGTGAAGTAGTTGAGCGGATTAATGCCATCCAACGTGTTGGCGCCGAATGTCGAGTCGCCGTCGATATCGGTGAGTGTAAGCTCGGTGCCGATGTCCTTGAGCGCAGAACGCTGCACCTCGGCGAATTTCACCTCAAGCATCACCTGCTGGCTGCCGGTGACCGACATCATGTTGGTCACCTTGCCGGGGGCGTAGCGCTCGGCCAGGGCGGCGATGGAGGTGGCGCGCGAGGCGTCGCCGACTGATCCGGAAAGAACGATCGAGTCTTGCGCGGCGCGGATCTCGACCGGTTCGTTCGGCGAGACCTCGAAGACCTTCCGTTTCAGCGAGTCGACGTCGTAACCGATGCTTACGTCATAGACGCCGACGACCTGGTCGCGGTCGCGGACGATGACGTTCGTTGACCCCACGGTTTTCCCCAGGACGTAGAACGAAGTGCGCGACAGCGCGACCACGTCTGCGATTGCGCTAGAACCGACCGAAAGTTCCGTGAAGGGACGATCCGTCGTGATGATCCGCGACTTGTTCAGCGCGAGCTGAACCTCCGCGGTGCTGTTCGCCGGCGGCGTCTGCGCGCCAGCGGTCCCGATCAGCGACGTTGCCAGCGCGATGCCGGCAACGCGGACCAGGAGCGATGTCTTCTCTTTAATCCGTCCCACTTTCTACTCCTTAGACCACACCCAAACGCATGCCCCGGACTGGTCCGACTCAGTGCGTAACCTTTTCCGCTTCGACTTCCGTCCCTTTGCGGACATTCACGTAGATCGAATTGTCTTTCGGCGCGGCCGGGCGCACAGGCGCGGGCGGCGGCGGCTTGCGCTCGCCGAGGTCGTCGGCAGCGATCTGCGCCGTCTTCTCGTCTTCGAGCGTTGCATAGTTGCGCAGCATCAGGCTGAGCGTGCCGACCTGTGAGGCCAACGCGAGTTTCTGGGCCTGTTCGGGCGTCACCTCGAAAGTCGCGGACTTGCCAAGCACGGGATCCTCGGATCGTTCGCTCGACATCTGGTCGATGCCCAGGACGGTGACATTCTGGAGGATAACGTCGGTTGCAAGATTGCCGTCGACATCGCGGGTGAGCAGGACGTCGACATGGTCGCCAGGCAGGATGAACCCGCCGACGCCGGAAACTTCATTGATCCTGACAGTGAAGGCGCGCATGCCTTCGGCGACCTTGCGGGAAAGGATCGGACGTTCGCCGAAACCGGACAGCCGCTGCTTCAGAAAGGGCTCGCCGGCGATCATGCTGCGCAGCGCGATACGAGGGGCTTCGGGGCCTTCAAACAGTTCGGCCCGTGTCAGCACCGCGTCCTTGGGTATCGAGTCCGTCGGCCACTGCACGACCTGGACGAGCTCGGGAACGATCTTGCTGCCATACTCGATGTCCTTGGCGACAACCATGAGGGGCGTCGTCGCAATCGTCGGAACATCCGCATCGTTGTTTCTTGCCGGCGGACGTGAATTGAACAGCAGGAACAGCGCCACGCCGGCGAAGAAGATGCCGACGACAAGGCTGTAGATGGACCTCCGCATGTTTCCTGCTTCCCGCTAGTCGTCGATATCGTCAGCTGTTTCGCTCATCTGATTGGCGACAGCTTCGCCCAACTCGTCCGCACCCTGCAGGACCATGTTGGAGATGCCCAACGCAGCGAGCAGAACAACAGCGCAGAGGCACACCCATTCCACGGTCGTGAGACCATGGGTCTTTTTCAGGAAGCCGATGAAGCTTCGCATTGTCTGCCCCGCCGCCTTGATCCAACCGCGCCGGAAACCGCCATGCAGCGCCGGCGATTCAGTTACTGCTCGGTCCCGTTGCCGAAAGTGCCAGGGCCAGCCGGATCCGAGGCATCGACAGTTTCGAGACCTTCGTTGATCGAGCCCGCAGCCTGATCTGCGCCCTGCATCACGAATGCGGTGATCGCGAGAGCCGCGAGCACCATGACTGCCGCGATGCCGACCCACTCGATCGTCACCAGGCCGTCTTCCTTGCGGAAAAACTTCAACATGATTGTAGCCTTCGTCCCATTGCTTTGCGGGCCTTGGCACAGTCCCCGGCCCGCCGTCTGCGCCCCTCGGCTCAGACCCACCGGAGAGTGTATGCAATGGGAGCGCCGCTACACCGCGATTCAGCCTAGGCGAGTTTATCGGCGGACGAGACCGACACGCGGTTGGAGAATGCGGACGGGAAACGCTCTCAGGGCGCACGAAAACGCGGCGACGCCCTGATACCAAAGAGATCGCGTTCTTCCGGGTACGGATTGTTGGAATTTCCCAGCAATTCGGACGATAGTCTGTCGCACGGATCAAATCAGCCGCGACAGACTGCGGTCGGCATTCGCTTCCCGGGGGTACGCGAAAGCGCAAATTCCACCGCACACCGGCGGCGCGAGTTGAAAAGATGAATCATAACGTGCGTGAAATGTCGGCCTGTTTCACGTACGCGGAATGCGCCGGTTCATGTTCGATATCGGAACATGACCGATCAAGAGCGTGGCGGGCGAGTGCTGGCGCGCCTAATGGTAGGGACGGGAATCAAGGAGACCTTCATGGCGGCGCCGCTTCGCATCGATTTTATCTCCGATGTTGCCTGTCCCTGGTGCGTGATCGGACTGCGGTCGTTGAGGCAGGCGCTGGATGCGATTGGTCCGGATGTCGCGGCGGAGATTCATTTTCAGCCGTTCGAGCTCAATCCAGACATGCCTCCGGAAGGCGAGAACACGACCGAGCACGTAAAGAAGAAGTATGGCTCGACGCCGGAAAGATCGGCGGCGGCCCGGCAGGCGATCCGGGAGAGCGGAAGCGCCTTGGGGTTTACCTTCAACTACGGACCGGAAAGCAGGATCTGGAACACATTCGATGCGCACCGGCTGCTGCATTGGGCCGGTCTTGAGGGACGGCAGCTCGAGTTGAAGGAAGCGCTGTTCAAGGCGAATTTCAAGGACCAGCTTTCCACCAGCGACCATGAGGTTCTGACGAGGGCGGCGAGAGAGGCCGGACTCGACGAGCGGAAGGCCCGGAGAATCCTGGCGTCGGGCGAATACTCTGATGAGGTAAGGCAGGAAGAAGAGGTCTGGCGCAATCGGGGGATTAGTGCGGTGCCGTCGGTTGTCTTTAACCAGCGCTGGATGATCCAGGGCGGTCAGCCGCCGCAGGTTTTCGAGCAGGCGATACGGCAGATCCTCTCGGGCACAGCGACCGAGGCCAAGGCGTAGCCGTTGCTCGCTTGACCGGCTTGCGCCTGGACGAGCGGGTGAGGTGAGTCATGGTGTCAGAAACAGGGTTCGTTCTCTGGCTCGTCTCTTCGCCAGCGCCTGCATGACGACCCCATTCATTCGGTTCCAGAGCAGGAAGGCGTTGGCGGCGCCAGGACGGTCGTCGATGTTGATCTTCCTTACGATCGATGAGCCGCGCGTCTTGCCCGAGCCGACATTGTAGCAGAACGCCACCATCGCGCTGAACTCGTTAAGCGTGATCGGCACGGTGACATAGCGCTCGATGGCGCCTTCGCACCAGATGAGGTCGTCGCGCAGGAAGGCTTCGGCCTCTTCCTCGGTGATCTCGTCCTTCTCGCCTTCCAGCATCAGGTGGCCATAGCCGATCTGCCAGTAGCCGCCGAGTTCGTAGGCCTTGAGCTGCAGCGTCTCCTCTTCCTTGATGATCTGAACGGCGACGTGGTTGGTGTTGTAGACGGCAGGCATCCGGCGAGCGGGGCCGGGCAGAATGGCCTCGATGATGGCCGGGATCGACGCAGTGATCGGCACGAGAGGGATGCCGCCGGCGGTGGGGATGCTGTTCGCTTCGGCATCGGGAACGGGGGCCGGCGCAGGCGCAATCGCAATTTCGGCCGGCGAGGCTGTGACTTCGGCGGCTTCTGAAGTGCGGCCACAGGCGGATGCGGCGATAAGCGCAAGCGAGGCGACGACGGCCAGGATGAATCTGGTCACGAAACGTCCCTCCGCGAATCCCAGCCGGCCAACAGGAGAGCACAGAGGCGACTAAAGGAAAACCGGCCGCAGCACAGGCGGTCGTTGCTGGATTGAAGGGGCACTCAAAGCTGCTTCTCGGACAGGCTTCTAAATTCGTCGGGAGCGGAACGCGCGGCGCTGAGTGCGGAGGATGCGTAGTGCACGGCGTCCCGGCCGAAGCGTTCGCGGATCACATCGACGGCGCGGTCGGCGCGGCCGCGCGCCATTCCCTTTCGTGTTCCGGGATGGCGGCCGTCGTCGGCGCGCCGAAACGGGAGTTCGAGCTGGAGGAAGGAATCTTCGCCGAGGTTCGAGGCGGAGATCGCCAGGAGAGAGATCGTCCGCTCGTGATGATTGTCGGCAAGGATGCCGCGTACGAGTTCGACGGCGATCTCCATGATGGCTGTGGTCGAGGAAATCGGGGCAGGCAAGGTAAGCGCGCGGGTGACGGCGCGCATGTCAGAAAAACGTACGCGCACTGTCACCGTGCGGCAGGGGCGCGCCCTGGCGCGCAGGCGGCCGGCGATGCGTTCGGCGAGATGGAGAAGGACCGGACGGAAGACGCGTTCGGTTGCGGGTCTCCTGCCGAGCGCCGACTGGGCGCCGGCGGAGTGCGCGTGCTGCCGCGTCTGGATCTGGCGAGGATCGCGGTTCCAGGCGAGCTCCGAGAGCTTCCGTCCGATGGCTTGTCCGAGCAAGCGCTGTACGGATTGCGGCGAGTGGCGGGCGAGCTGGCCGATTGTGGTCACGCCTGCCTCCGCCAGCCGCGCCCTGGTGGCGGGACCGACGCCCCACATCAGCTCGACGGGCAGGTTGTGCAGAAAGTCGAGTTCAGTCCGAGGATCGACGATCACCAGGCCGTCGGGCTTGGCGACCTGCGAGGCGATCTTCGCGAGGTGCTTGGTACGGGCGACGCCAACCGAGATCGGCAGGCCAAGCTCGGAGCGGACGCGGCTTCGAACGACTTTCGCGATTTCGTCAGGCGGACCAAAGAGCCTGACCGAACCACCGACGTCGGCGAAGGCTTCGTCAATGGAGATCCGTTCGACCTCCGGCGTGTAGTCCCGCAATACGTTGATGGCGGCGTCGCCCAGCCGCTGGTATTCGGAGAAATGGCCGCCGACGAACTTGATGTCGGGACATAGCTCACGCGCCCTGCGCCCGGGCATTCCGCTGTGAATGCCGAATGCCTTGGCTTCATAGGAAGCGGCAAGCACGACGCCCCCGCCGACCGCGATCGGCTTGCCGCGCAAGGACGGATCAAGCAGCTGTTCCACTGAGGCGTAGAAGGCGTCGAGGTCGGCGTGCAGGATTCCGGGGAGCGCTTTCATCCCACAATTCCCGTCGAATGGCCAGAACGTATAGAGAACACGCGCGCGCTGTCAACTTGGCCCGCAGTCGGAGCGCGAAGCGCAGGACCTCATCTTTCGAGGTTGGATCAGAGATTGCCGGTTGAATCACAGCCCGGTCGGATGATTTCATCAGGCAGCGGCGCGCGTACGGCGCGCAGAAGGAGGAGGCGATGCCGAAGGGCCTGTATCGGGACAGCGGAGGCTGGGTCCAGGTGAACTATGAGGACAGGTTCATCGCCTGCATGCATCGGAGCGACTACGAAGACCACGACTACAAGCCGCGATTTGAAGCGCTTCCCACGAAGGACAAGTACGAGAAGGCGAAGAGCTCGCTAAACTCGCAGAAGAACTGACGTGATGACGCCGAAAAGCAAACGGCCCGCTTGAAAGAGCGGGCCGCTGTCGTTTCGAGAGTAGGAAGCTCAGCCTTCAGCCAGCTTCTTCATGTTGGCGAGGGCGCCTTCGAACTGACGCTTGCGCGCGGCGACATCGGCGTCCTTCGCGGCCTGGTCAGCCTTGTCGGCCTGGTCGACCATGAGCGTGTAGAGGATCTTCGAGCTCGTGGCGTTGACGGGCTTCACTTCCATGAAGCCGTGATAGAGGTTGTACCACTTACCCTCGACCGCGGGCTGGGTGTAGCCGTAGCCGAACTCGGTCTTGGCGGTCATCACCTCGATGATGCGATTGGCGATCTTGCGGACGGTGCCGACTTCGCCTTTGCCGGACGTGACTTCGCAGGGGACGTTGCCCGCGGGCGAGATCCACTTCGAGATGTCGCAGTAGCCGCCGATCTTCGACCAGACTTCGGCAGCCGGCTTGTTGACGGTTATCTCCATCGGAATGGAGACGTACTGAGGCGCAGGCCAGGTCCCGGCCGGCGCTGCGGCAGGCGTTTGCGCTGAGGCTACGCCGGCGAGGCTCGCGGCCGCGGCGACAGCGGCCAGCGTTGAATACAGCTTCATGGAAAGTCTCTCCCTTGATCCGCCCTTTGGCGTTGGAGGGAAGTGAGCTTACGGACGCGGAAAGCGCCAGCGGTTTTTTCAGCGCATACGGTAACGAACGCGGGAAAAACGCCGCAAAACGTTGGGGACGTTAGGGCAGGCTGCTGTGAGTAAAGTAAGAGGCGACTAGGCGGCTGCGGACTTCCGGCTGCGGTTCTCAGCAAGCTGTTCCGGGGACAGATTCCGGACGCGGGTGATCTCGGTGATCAGGTCGCGTTCGGCAAGCGGCTTCGAGAGATAGCCGTC
Source organism: Hyphomonadaceae bacterium (assembly GCA_036554545.1). GTDB lineage: Bacteria > Pseudomonadota > Alphaproteobacteria > Caulobacterales > Hyphomonadaceae > UBA7672. Next base: position 2,124 of record DATBNA010000513.1, on the reverse strand, counting down.
CATGCCCATGCCGAGATAGCGCTCCTTGTCGCCGCTCATCGCATCGGCGGTGAGCGCGATGACGGGAATGTTCTTCCACGACTCGTTGCTGGCGCGGATCTGGCGGATCGTTTCGACGCCATCCATCACCGGCATGTGCACGTCGAGCAGGACGACGTCGAACGCTTCGGCGTTGAGGCAGGCGAGCGCCTCCTTGCCGTTGGTCGCTTCGACCACCCGCATGTTGAACGGGCGCAGGAAGAGCGCCGCGACCTGGCGGTTGATCGGGTGGTCGTCGACGATCAGGAGGCGGACGTTCTGGTTGCGGAGCGTGGAGCGGGCTTCGTTCTCGCTCATCGACGCGCCTTCGTTGACAAGGCGGTGCTGCGGCGAGGCTTCGCCGGCAAGGAAGCTGAACGTGAACTGCGAGCCGCGGCCCACTTCGGACGAGACGGTGGCTTCTCCGCCCATCAGTTCGGCGAGGTGGCGCGTGATCGAAAGGCCAAGACCCGTGCCGCCATACTTGCGCGCGGTGGAGTCGTCAGCCTGCACGAACGGACGGAAGAGACGATCGGTTGTTTCCGTGTCCATGCCGACGCCGGTGTCGGAGACGCGGATTTTCACCAGATACTGGCCGTCAGGCTGTTTCTTCGCGGTGACGAAGACTTCGACGCGGCCCTTCTCTGTGAACTTGATCGCATTCGAGATCAGGTTGGAGACGCACTGGCGGACGCGCACGGCGTCGAAGTTGAGGACCTGCGGCAGGTCGGCGTCGAGCGAGAGATAGAATTCCAGGCCCGCTTCCTCCGCCTTTGGCTTCCACAGACGGTGGAGGCGGCGCAGCGTGTGGGTGAGGTCGGTGTCGGCGCGGACGATGGCGATCTTGCCGGCTTCGATCTTGGAAAGGTCGAGCACGTCGTTGAGCAGGGCCATCAGGCTGCGGCCGCTGTCGAGGATGGTGGAGACCTGGTCTTTCTGCTCGGGCGAGAGATTGCCCATCTCGAGCACCTGCGCCATGCCGAGGATGCCGTTGAGCGGCGTGCGGATCTCGTGGCTCATGTTGGCGAGGAAGGCTGACTTGGCGTTGGAGGCGGCGATCGCCTGTTCCTGCGCCTTCTTCAGTTCCTTCTCGCGCTGGCGGAGTTCGGTGACGTCGACCGAGATCGCGACCTTGCGGCCGTCCGACATCGGGCGGTAGGTGATCTGGACGATGCGGTTCTCTGGCGTCCTGATTTCGTAGGTCTCGCCTGTCTCGGTGAAGGCGTTGAATTTCTCGACCTGTTCGTTGACCTGCTGGTCGGTGAAATCCGGGCGCGACTTGCGCACCGAATAGGCCATCGCTTCCTTGTAGTGCTTGGCGCCGTTGGCGAACGCTTCGTAGAGGTGCGGGAAGCGCCGCACCGACATCTTGTTGTGCAGCATCGGTACGCCGTTCTCGTCGAAGATCGAGATGCCGTCCGGCATGTTCTCGATGGCTTCGAGGACGATCGGATCGATATTCAGTTTTGTCGGCGCCATGGACTTCCCGCCTCTCGTTTCCCCCGGTCCGGCTAACGCTTCAGCAGTTGCACCCAACCGGTCCGCGCCATCTCGCCGGGGTTCGCCTGCCTCGCCGCAGGAAGTCCCCGATCCAGCGCCTCTCCTTGGGTGTGGACGCTAGTTCATCATTCCTAAGAAAAGCTGACTGAAACCAAGGTCAAAACGCCCCAAACCGGGTCACTTTGGCGCCGACAAAAGGGATTTCAGCGTTCTCGCCAGGCAGCCACACGAATTAATGGCGGGATGCGGGAACCGTCAGGTTTTGTGACAGTCGCGGCGAATGCGCCGACGACCGATCAACTGGCGGGGAAAGAGTGGCTGGAGCGGGTAGTGGGAATCGAACCCACGTATTCAGCTTGGAAGGCTGCTGCACTACCATTGTGCTATACCCGCATGGACGCGGCAGGTACGCGAAATCGCCCCGAAAGTCCACCATCCGACCGCCGGCGGGCTTAGCCGTCGAGGTCCTTGCGGATCGCGGCAAACACCGAGTGGAACATCTCTTCGGTGAGGCGGCCTGTGTTCGTATTGTAGCGCGAGCAGTGATAGCTGTCGTGGAGCACGACGCGTCCGTGTGGCCCGGTCAGGACGTGGCGGCGGCCGTGG